>JAFUKJ010000013.1 GCA_017467805.1 Lachnospiraceae bacterium | reverse complement strand
CTTATTAAATGGATATAAAATACCTAGATTCGAGGTACCACGACAGGATTTTCGTTACCGTACCTCGTAGGTATTAGCAATATACAAATATAGGGATAAAACCAAGAGTTAAAGCACCTGTGTATAGGATAAATATGTACCTATGGACATGACAAACCCGAATTCGTCTATAAACTATGAAAGGTAGAAAATATGAAAAAGAGAATAATAATGACATTAATAACGACAGTTCTGGCAGCTGGGGTAGTAGCGTGCCAAAACGTGTCAGAGCAGACAGAAGATATAGAAGTGATAGATTTTGAGAAAATAGCAGTCAAGACAGAACTTGATAAATCAGAGATTTCAGAATCGAAAACGTTAGATGAAAATGTAGATGTACTGAGTACAAAACAGAGATATGAAAGCTTTTTAAAGGGCGAAGAACCGCTATACTTCAATCAGTATATGCCAAACGGTTATGAAGCGATACAGTTTGAGAAGACGAAAGGTTACACCATGTCTGACCTGTTAACAGTATTGAAAGATAAGTACATAGATGTGGATATGGATATGGAAATTAATTACGCTTATTTGGATTGTGGAAATGATGGAGTTGAGGAGCTGGCTATTCGATTCAATGGAATAAACGTAGAAGGCCCTGAAATCAGTACTCAGGTATATGTAATTAAGGAAATAGAAGGGAAGCTGGAATGCTGCTATTACTATGAGACATGGTCACGTTCTAATACAGATATTAATTGTTATGGTTATGTGACATCAAATGGAAGCAACGGTGCATCGAATCATGGCTATGATGCAGGCTATATTGATGCTGACGGTAAGTGGAATTTCATACATTACACAGAAGAAGAGTGGAATATAGATGGGCTTTTTATTGATGAAACCCTTGGTGAAGTTCCTGAGATTGCAGCAAGTAAGCAGTACGAAGGCTACATAGTAGTTACAACAACCAGATTTGAGGAAATCTTAACAGATGAAGATTTTTATAATATGAAGAATTACTATGCCTATTATGTGGATGGCGTAGAGGGAGATGTGTATTCTGAAGGTATATACAAGGATATCTTCGATGAAGCTGGAGTAAAGATGTATAGACCTGAGGAAATTGAGGCTATGATTCTTGAGAAAGAAGCTTCTCTCGGAATCACTGAGGAAATAAAACAAGGAGCGGAGGTAATTTGGGAGATATTATGAGAAACATCATCATCAACTCAATCAAAATCATTATCGCAGCAATTCTCGCAATTGTACTGGCGCAGCTTTTGAAGCTGGAGTTTGCAATATCAGCAGGAATCGTAGCGATATTAACGATACAGCCAACGAAGAAGGAAACAGTAGCGACAGCACTAGGCAGACTTTATGCATTTATTGTAGCACTTGTGATTGCCTATGTTAGCTTTTCACTCATTGGCTACAATGTAACAGCATTTTTCGTATATCTGGTTTTCTTTATCTTCGTATGTCAGATATTTAAGTGGTATAGTGCGATGGCGATGAACTCCGTTTTGATTTCTCATTTCGTGACTTTTGGAAGTATGAATAAAGACACGGTAATCAATGAGATATTGATATTTATCATCGGTGTTGGAATCGGTGTGATTGCTAATCTTCATTTGCGTAAAAGGAAAGATTATATTGAGAAGTTGAAGAATGAAACGGATGCGCAGATTGTGAAGATACTAAAGCGTATGTCCAATCGAATTCAGGATAAGGATTTAAGCGATTATAATGGTGAGTGTTTTCAGATTCTGAATAAGCAGATAGCTCAGGCACAGCATGTGGCGGAGTTAAATTATAAGAATCAGTTTCAGAAGGATGATATTTTTGATCAGGAATATATTTCCATGAGAGACAGACAGCGTCATGTTCTATACGAGATGTATAAGGATGTCAGGAGATTGAACAGTACGCCAGGGACGGCACAAAGGATTTCGGACTTTTTGAATGAAACAGCTAATGTTTTTGATAAAAACAATGATGCGATTGCATTGATGGAGCAGTTTCAGGAGATGAGTCATTATATGAAGAGCCAGTCGTTGCCTGTGACAAGGGAAGAGTTTGAGGACAGAGCAAGGTTGTTTAGTCTGCTGTGTAATTTAGAAGAGTTCCTACAAATAAAGATGGAGTTTTCCAAAAAGTATCTTTGATGGTAAAAAGAAACCCTGATTTCACAAGTAAAGTGAAATCAGGGTTATTATATTTAGAATAAAACTGTTCTAATCTTTCGATTAATCTTACGATTAACTTCTTTCATAACCTCAATTCGCTCGCGAGGTAAGAGAAGATTGATTAGAAGTGCCATTGCAAAACCAACACCTGTATCAAACATACGGTTGAAAGAATATGAAATATAAGTATCAACTGGAGTATTAAAAAGGATAATACATAATACCACGCCGCCTGGCTGGATAGCACCTGGCCATTTGAAAAATAGGCTGGTAAGAATCAGGATGATGACACCAATAAATACAAATAACAGCATCAAAGCGTGTGTACCGCCGTCAGGATAGAAACATATGTATAATCTGAATAGTCCCATACCTAAGAATCCGCCGATAATTGTACCAAAGAAACGGTTGCCACCGCTAACCCATGAGTTTCCCATATCAACACCTGTTCCAAAGATAGCACCGATACAGGCAAATGTTGGGTTCCTGTCAAAAGGCAGATAACAAAGTGCGCATAACGTAGCTGCCAAAGCAGTCTTGATGTTACGCATTCCTACATGTAAACGAAATTTGTTTTCCTCATTCATAATTATTAATTCTCCCAATTGTGCAAAATCAAAGCAATCTTTACCAATTCTATGCTTCGTTAAAAATAAAACACGGTATTTATTATAGCAATATTTACGTCAAAAACAAGAATTTTAGGCATAGAAATTTCGATTCGTCGATAGTGCTTATAGATGAAACAGAATTATAAAATTTTTATGAAAAATGACAATAAAAATTGCAAAGCAAGCTTGACATTTTGGGATGATATGATATCCTACATTATGTAAACAAAACTGGAGAGAACGGATATTGTGAGAATAGATGTGAAGTAAGGTTTTAAGGTACTAAATCAATTTTTTAGGGAGGCTAACAATGAGTACAGACATGAATGGAACTGAAAATATGATTTTCACCAAAGATTTGACCATTTCATTCAATGAGAAAAAGGTGTTAAATAACCTCACCTTCGAAGTGAAAACAGGCGAAATATTTGGCTTTTTGGGACCAAGTGGAGCTGGTAAGACAACTACAATTAAGATTCTTACTAAGCAGCTGATTCCAACAAGCGGAGAATGCAAGGTCAATGCGGAAGTAAATGAGATTGGCATATTAAGTGATAATAGCGGTGCTTATGAAAGACTAACCGTTTATCGTAATTTGTGCTTTTTTGCAGAGCTGTCTAAAACGGATAAATCTAAGGTAGAAGAGATTTTGAAGCGAGTTCAGCTTTGGGATGCCAAGGATAAGAAGGTACAGGATTTATCCCGAGGTATGAAGCAAAGAGTGTTGCTTGCCTGTGCAGCAGTACATAGTCCTAAGCTTTTGTTTTTAGATGAGCCGACATCAGCGTTGGATCCTGCAACAACAGAGGCAATCCATGAGCTTTTATTTGATTTAAAGGCGAATGGAACAACCATCTTCTTAACCACACATAACATGACAGAGGCGGACAAGATGTGCGACAGAGTCGCGTTCCTGAATCAGGGAAATATTGTGGAGCTTGGAGCACCTGAGGATTTGAAACTGAAATATGCAAAAAACGAGGTTGCGGTTACATACGAGGATGGCACTGTTGAAGTGATGGAGAAGCGTGCAGCTGCGATTGCTGAAGTTTTGCAGCAGAATAGCAAAGAGATTCGTGCAATTCATTCACACGAGGCAAATTTGGCAGAGATATTCTTAAGCTTAACAGGGAGGGAATTACGATGAGATTATATAAGGTAAGCGCATTATTTAAGCTGGGAATGGAAGATTTAACGAAGAATATGAGTGTATTCATTTATGTTCTATTACCACTTGTTATGGGACTATTATATTCTAATTTAGATGGGATAAGCCCAGAGTATAATTATTCTTTCAGCGTTTTGATGAATCTGGCTGTTATTCCTGTTACTCTGATGGGTACTATTATTGCAGAAGAGAAAGAGAAGAATACGCTTCGTACATTGATGTTGAATGATGTAAAGGCGTTGGAGATACTGAGTGCAAAAGCGTTAATCTGTCTGATTTTTATGCTGCTTGATAACATTTTATTATTTTTCATTGTAGGACTTCCAATGAATTTATTTGTCCTGTATCAGATTCCAGCAGTGTTTACAGCCATTGCGCTTCTTTTCTTTGGTGCTTTTGTAGGATTGATGGCAAAGAATCAAATGTCTGCAGGTTTGCTTTCGTTACCGTTTATGGTAGTATTTCTGGCACCTTTATTTGTACAGATGATGGGAAATGATTTAGCAAAGAAGATTTCAAGTGCAATTGCTACAGATGGTTTAATGAAGATTTATCTGGCTATTGCAGGAAATGACATTACATTTTCATCAATTGGTTTACCTATTATTGTGATTGTAGCATGGTTGGTATTCAGTGTAGTATTATTCCAGATTGCATATAAGAAGGTTAAAGTAGACAATTAGGTATAAGAAAGTTATAATAAATACGGAAATTATGTAAGTTCAAGGTTGAGGGTATTCTTCAACCTTGAATTTGTGTTATAATGAAGGATATTTCAAGCAAATAAAAGGTTGGTACGGGAATGACGAAAAAGAGGTGGTTTGCAGGATTAGTAAGTGTTTGGGTTATGAGCTTGACTGCATGTGGACAGATGCAAGACAAAGTAGAGACTGGTGAGATTAGTACACAGACTACGGTAAGTGAAGAGAATACAGAGGCGGAGAGTCTGACAGATGCGGAAGCTTTTACTGTGGAGGTAGAACAGCAGGAAGAGACGCAGGTTGAGGCGGTTTCTTCTTCGGTATGGATACCCTCAGAGGCTCCTGCGGTTAGAAAAGAGATTTCAGAGGAGGAGCAGCGGGCAGCAGAGCTTGCTATTCTTGAGAAAGGAACTTTTCTGTTTTCAGGAAAAACGGATAAAGGATATTATCCCAATGATATTTCATGGTTAAAGAATGCTGGTACTGAGGATGCAATCGCCTTGATTTATGCATGTGATGATAAAACACATGGCGGATGGGGCGTATTAGGCATGAGTATCAATAATAATCAGGAAAATATCGCAGCGATGTCGGATGAGCCAGAGAAGGAGAGACTCCTTGTATATACCATGGCAGAGCTTATGGAGATAGTGGGTATAACAAATACGTCAGAGTTTACTTCCTTTAGTATAGGAGCATGGAATGGCGGCAGGATAGCAGGCTTATACTACTTACCGCAGGATGTGGCGGCAGAGTTAGATGAATATTTAGAACAGGTGGATAACGTGGAGAAGATTATACATACATATACAGGTGAACTGTCTAATGAGAATGCAATCGACAGTGCCAGAAAAGTATATCAGTATTTGCAGGACACCTATGGTAAGGCTTGTATTACAGGGCAGATGGAGTCTACATGGATGGGCTCACCTAATTATGAAATGCTTTATATAGAAGAGAATACTGGAAAGCTGCCTGCAATCAGAGGCTTAGACTTTATGCATAATGATTTTGGAGGCGTTGTTTCCCGCGCCAAGGACTGGTGGGAGCAAGGTGGTATTGTAACGATTTGCTGGCATACAGGTGCTGATTTTAGCAGTGGTTATGATGAGAGCAAGGCGGATGATATTAACTGGAACGAGGCTTTTGTGCCTGGCTCAGATACATATAATGCACTTCTAGAGGGAATGGATAGAGCAGTTCCTTATCTACAGAATCTGGAAGACGCAGGCGTTCCTGTATTGTGGAGACCGTTCCATGAGCTGGATGGCGGCTGGTTCTGGTGGAGCAAGGGCGGAAGTGAGAATTTTGTAAAGCTTTGGCAGCTTATGTATAGCAGATATACTGAGTATTGGGGCTTGGATAATCTGATTTGGGTATATGGCTATTCCCAGAATGGCGGAGATATGGCGGCATGGTATCCTGGTGATGATTATGTGGATTTACTTGGCGCTGACAGCTATACAGAGGGACCAAATGAGAAACTTTTTGCGGAGTGCGAGAGCGTGATACCTGAAGGTATGCCGATTGTATTCCATGAGTGCGGTAAGATTCCAACAGAAGAGGAAATGGTATCGACAGATGCAAAGTGGTTATTCTTTATGACATGGCATACAGAATGGCTGACCGAGGTTTCAAATGGTAATACGATTGAACTTTTAAATGAAGTTTATAATAGTGATTACTTTATTACATTGGATGAGTTACCAAATTTTAAATAGAGTAGGATAAAGAAGGCAATAGTTTTATGAGTACGGATAATTTTAAGGTGTTTCGAAAGGGTATGAAGGATGGAGTGCCGATTGCATTAGGCTATCTTGCGGTTTCCTTTTCATTAGGAATTGCGGCAAAGCGAGCAGGGCTTTCCTCAGTACAGGGATTTTTGGCAAGTGCTTTTTGTCTTTCATCAACTGGTGAATATGTTGGATTTACACTGATTGCAGCGGGAGCGACTTATTTGGAAATTGCTCTTGCAACCTTAGTAGCAAATGCAAGATATTTATTAATGAGCTGTTCATTGAGTCAAAAGATGTCAGAGGGTATGAAGTTACGACATCGTATCAGTATAGCCTTTGGTGTAACAGATGAGATATTTGGTATTACCATAGCCCGAAGCGGATATTTGAATCCGTTTTATACATATGGTGCCATGAGCGTGGCGATTCCTGCATGGTCAGTGGGTACTGCACTTGGAGTGATTGCAGGTAATGTATTGCCGCTTCGCTTGGTAAGTGCGTTCAGTGTAGCACTTTATGGTATGTTCTTAGCGGTTATTATACCTGAAGCGAAGAAGGATAAGATTGTAGCAGCATTGATTACCATAGGCTTTATCGCAAGCTATGCGGCAAGCTATCTTCCAGTGATATCCGAGCTGGCAGAGGGAACAAGAACCATTATTCTGACAGTGGTGATTTCAGCTGTGGCGGCAATATTATTTCCAAGAGATACGAATGAGGAGGCAGCAGCATGAGTAACTATAGCTATATATTTATAATGGCAGCGGTCACCTATGCAATTCGTGTACTGCCATTAACTCTGATTCGTAAGCAGATTAAGAATCGTTTTCTACAATCCTTTTTATATTATGTGCCATATGTAACCTTAGCGGTTATGACATTTCCAGCGATTTTACATGCAACGCAGAGTAAGATATCTGGTGCGGCAGCCTTGGTGGGGGGAATCGTTGTTGCGTGGCTAGGCTTTGATTTATTCAAGGTAGCGGTAACCTGCTGCGGGATTGTGTTGGTATTAGAGTTGTTTTTAGTTTAATATGAGTTGAGTAATAAAAGAGCTTCTGCTGATAGGCAGAGGCTCTTTATAAATAAAAATATTTCAAATTGTCTGACAATATGATATAATTTCCTTATAATATGCAAAAATATTGAATTATATGGAGGCGCATATGGGAAAGAATAGCAAGACAATGGAAAGGATTGAGAAATTCAATAAGGCTACGACCTTGGAGGGCAGTATCAAATATAATAATAAGGCAACCATTCGGATTATGCTTATATTAGTTGTTTTCTTTATTGCAAATATGCTGATGTCGGCATATTACTGTAATACGATGCGTGTAGCATCTGCCCGTGCGAAGTCAGTAGAAGAGTTTGGGGATATTCAGAATGATTTGGTGTCCGAGTTATTAGGTGCAATGATGACGGGAGAAGATTATTCAACGAAGTTGACTGAAGCCAAAAACTCATTCGACGCATGGTATAACGGATTCGATGGTAAGAATATGAAGACAGAGGAATCCAGAGCAGCTTTTGCTACAGCGCAGGAGCTTCACACACAGGTATACACATTAGCAGAAGAGAATATTGGTGTGAATATGCAGACGGATTCTGCGAAAGCATGTGCATTTATGGAGTCTTTAACGGCAATTAACAGTGATTTTGCAAAGCAGCTTGATATTATTGCAGGCTATTACACGGACAGAGAGTTATTGAATTATAATGCATTAAATATAGAGATTGTATTGTCACTCATTATTACACTGCTACTGGCATTTGGAACAACAAAGCTGGTAAGCGTGCTTTCGAAAACATTGGCAGACCGTATTTCAAAGCCGATTGCTGCTGTTGCTGAGTGGGCGCAGGCACTTTCAAGAGGTTCGGAGAATATTGAGTTCGAAGGTGTAACTGCTAACATTGAAGAAGTGAATATGATGATTGAGGCCTTTAAGGGAATGGCACGAAATATCGAGGAAAACGTACATGTTGTTCAGCGAGTTGCAGAGGGCGATATGACAGCCTTTGTCAACATTCATTCCTCTGAGGATAGCTTGGCAAAGAATCTTTATAAAATGGTACAGAGTAATGACTTGATGTTTGCGGAAATCACAAGAATCGCAGGTGATGTGGCAGGAGGTGCAACGGATATTGCCAATGCCAGCAATTCCCTTGCACAGAGCTGCACAATGCAGGTAAATAATATTGCAGACTTTAAGGAAACTATAGAACAGACCAGCGAACTGTTGAATGCGAATGTTGACCGTATTCGTAATTCCAAGGATGTAACAGGTCAGATTAAACAGGAAATCATGGTAAGTAATGAAAAGATGCAGGAGTTACTTCGTGCGATGGAGGATATTACAGAGTCCTCCGACAAGATTTCTGAAGTTATTAAGACCATTGAAGAGATTGCGGACCAGACCAATCTGTTAGCGCTAAATGCTTCTATTGAGGCAGCAAGAGCAGGAGAAGCAGGTAAGGGCTTTGCGGTAGTAGCTAATGAAGTAAGTAATCTTGCTTCTCAAAGTGCAGAGGCAGTTGTTCAGAGCAGAGCGTTGATTGATGATACAAAGGAAAAGGCAAACAGAGGAAATCGTATTTCGAATGATACCTTTGAGACATTTAATAAGATTGTGGAAAGTGTAGATGTGATTTACCAGCTGAATGATGAGATGAATCAGGCTGGTGAAGAGCAGAAGTCGCAGATACAGGATATCGAGAGAAACATCCAGGAAATCTCTGATTCGGTTGATGCAAATGCAGCGATTAGTCAGGAGACAGCAGCATCATGCGATCTGTTAAATGAAAGAGCAGATGATTTAAGAGCTGCAATGGATCAGTTCAATTTAAGAGAAAGAGAGCCTGGCAAGGCATATATTCCACCAGAGAAGAGAAATGACCCTGAGTTTATCAAGATGGCACAACAAAATTACGAAAAGGCGGTACAGGCAGGAAAAGTATAGAGAAAAATCAAGAGGAGCTTTCAGCAATCAGAAAGCTCCTTTCTATATTTAGAAGGTGTGGTATTCATGGTTTCTAAGAATTCACGATTGAAGTAGCTAATGTTGTTAAAGCCGCATAGTGTACAGATTTCGCTGATTTTCTTGTCGGTTTCCTGTAACAGGCGACAGCTTTGCATGATTCGGTAGTGCTTCAGATAGGCAAAGGGAGTATAGCCCGTATGCTTTTTGAAGGTTCGACACAGATGCTCTTTGCTCATATGAGCGATATCTGTCAGCTTGTCTAAAGAAATATCCTCCTGGTAATGTGCATGGATAAAATCCAATACCTCTTTTAGCTGCGGATGTTCTCGCTTTCGTAGCTGGTTGCCTGTAATCAGATGTTTATGCAGGTATTGCCAGATAATGAGCAGATGACTTTTGACATAGATATCCATAGAGGAGAAGTCATGTGCATAGGTAAATAATTTTTTCAAATACCAGAGAATTTCCGAATGCCAGTCGGTTGTTGGTGTCAGTGCCAATATATATTCCATACGATTGGCTTCATTAATATAAGAAGACAGTGTGGATAATTCCCCTGAAAGTGTCAGAAACTCTTCAGAAAAAACTACAGCGTAGAATAATCCCTGATTGGAAATGGCATACGCGCTATGAAGAAGACTCGGAGGAATAAAAATAGCATCTCCCTCTTGGAGGATATAAGAGGTATTGTGAATTATGATTTCCAATGCTCCTTCTGCAAGATACAGAAATTCATATTCGGGATGAAAATGAAGATAAAGAGCGGGAAGAGAGTCCTTAGAAAAGACAGTCCTATGCAATGAATAGGGATTTGCATTGGTTATATGAGGTATCTTTTCTAAAAGCTGCTTTGAATTTTCCTTTGCCATATATCGTTTCCTTTCATGATAAAGTAAGAGTCTCCAAATATATCAATATAGTATCATATTTATACGAATATGTGAACGAAATTGAAAAACAAAGTTGATATTCTATCAATATAGATTGAAAATTATGGAATGGCAAAGAGCGGATATAAGATAATAGAAAGGTGTGGTTATTTATATGAAGTATTTTGAAGAAGTAAATGGAGAATTATTGGTACGATTGGATGGTGAAACTGTATTGATTTCTCCATGGGGGGAGAACAGCTTAAGAGTCAGAAGTACCATCCTTGGTGATATTACAGAAGCGCAAGGGGCTTTATTGGCAGTGGATAAGGTATCGCCCAAGCTTTGTATAGAAGAAACAAGTGCAACGATAGAGAATGGAAGAATCAAGGCGGTATTGAAGGTATATGGCTGGAAAAAAACGGTACAAATTAGCTTTTATAATCAAAAGGGAGAGCTTTTACTACAGGAGATTTCCAATGGTGGAGCATTATCCTTACAGGCAAGATTTTTCAAGGCTTTGGCAGGGGGAAGCTATCGTTTGAAGGTAACCTTTGAAGCACAAGAAGGCGAAAAGCTATACGGTATGGGACAGTATCAGCAGGAGATTATGGATTTGAAGGGCTGCAATCTGGAGCTGGCACATAGAAATTCTCAGGCAAGTGTGCCATTTTTGTTATCTAATAAGGGCTACGGCTTTTTGTGGAATAATCCATCCATTGGTGAGGTGCATTTTGGAAGCAATACTACAGAATGGATTGCAGAGTCCACAAAACAGCTTGATTACTGGATTACTGCGGGCGACACGCCTGCGCAGATAGAAGAAGCGTATGCGTCTGTTACAGGTAAGACACCGATGATGCCTGAATACGGACTTGGCTTTTGGCAGTGTAAGCTTCGATATTTTAACCAGGAGCAGGTTTTACAGGTTGCAAGAGAGTATAAGAGAAGAAATATTCCGATAGATGTTATCGTGATTGACTATTATCATTGGCCACGCTGCGGAGACTGGCGTTTTGATGAGGAATATTTCCCGAATCCTAAGGCGATGGTGGATGAGCTTCATGAAATGGGAATCGAGACTATGGTCTCCATTTGGCCACAGGTAGACTGGCGCAGTGAGAACTATGAGGAAATGAAGCAGCAGGGACTGTTGGTAAAAATTAACTCAGGTATTGATGTGCAGATGCTGTTCCACGGAAATAATGTATTTATGGATGCAACAAATCCAAGAACAAGGAAGTATGTATGGGAGAAATGTAAGCAGAACTACGCGAATTTAGGGATTCATACCTTTTGGTTAGATGAGGCAGAGCCTGAGTTTACCAATTATGACTACGAGAATTACAGATACCATGCAGGAACAGTAATGGAGATTGGAAACATTTATCCAAGAGAGTATGCAAGACTTTTTTATGACGGTCAGCAGGAAAGCGGGCAGAAGGAGATTGTGAATCTGATTCGCTGCGCATGGGCAGGAAGCCAGAGGTATGGAGCATTGGTGTGGTCAGGAGATATCATGTCTACTTATGAGGATTTCCGTAAGCAGATATGTGCAGGAATTCACATGGGACTTGCAGGTATTCCGTGGTGGACAACGGATATTGGCGGCTTCCATGCAGGTGTAACAGAGGACGAGGACTTTAGGGAGCTTTTGGTCAGATGGTTTCAGTTTGGTACATTTTGTCCTGTTATGCGAATCCATGGATGCCGTCAGCCAGGGCAGACGATTATCAATAAAGCTGGAGAAGTGCGGGAGTGGACAGGTGCCGATAATGAGGTATGGAGCTTTGGTGAGAAGGCATACCCAATCTTAGTGAAGTTCATACAAATTAGAGAAATGATGAGAGATTACACCAGAAGCCTGATGCAGGAGGCACATGAGAAGGGCGCACCGATTATAAGAGCCTTATTCTATGAATTCCCGAAGGATGCTCAGTGCTGGGATATAAAGGATACTTATATGTATGGTTCTGATATTCTGGTTGCTCCGATTTGTCATGAGCATCAGACCAGTCGCAGTGTATATCTTCCGAAGGGAGCTTCTTGGGTAAATGCACACACTGGAGAGAGCTATGAGGGTGGTCATTGCTATGAGATTGACGCACCTATAGACACACTTCCGATATTCTTGCGTGACGGTAAGCAGGAGTATTTGATTCATAAGATATAAGCAGAAGAAGGAGTTTTCCAATCTCTTGGAAGACTCCTTTTATAGTAGTTGAACTTTATAGAAAACATGACACATTTTTGTGGAAAGTGTCAAAAATAAAGCGAAAATTGACACATATTTATAAAAAGCGCCAAAAACAAAGTTCTTTATGACATAAATTAAGTTCTTCTTCAAATACGAATGACACTTTTTTTAGAATCAGTATAATGGAAAACGTAGTCAACATAATAGGTTGCTACATGAACGGTATTTTTATGAAGTGGTTCATGAAAAAGAGGGAGGTATAATATGGCAAAGAAATTTGCGAAGGGTGCAAATAGGTTGGCAGCAATCGGACTGGCAGCAGTGATGATGGCGTCAGGAGCTACAGAGCCTTTGTGTGTTTCTGCGAATCCTGAAGAACAGGATAATGTAGATGTTGTTACAGAAACTGCAACAGATGTAGAAACAGAAGTGGTTACAGAAACTACAACAGAAGTAGAAACAGAAGCTGCGACAGAAGTGGTAGCCGAGACAACAACAGAGATTTCAACTGAGATTACAACAAATGCTGAAACAGAAGCAACAACAGAAATCGAATCTGAGACAGCTATAGAGATAGCAACAGAAATCGAGACTGAGGCAGAAACAATTATAGTAGAAACCGCTACAGAGGAATTAACAGAAGCTACAGAAACAGTAGAGATTATTGCTGATGAGGCAGTTGCTTTATATGCTTCGGCAGATACAGAGATAATAAACTTGGATTTGACAGCAGGATTAATAGCTGGTCAGACGTATATGGACGGCATGGTTAGCGTAGGTACCGATATGGCATATGAGGCAAAGCCAGCTGAGGTAACTAGCTTGGATGGTAGTATTGTTTATTCAGTAGCTGGATATGTTACCAATAAAACCAATCCAAATATATCAGATGGAACAGGTGCGCTGATTCAGTTCACACCAAAGTATGATGGAACCATTAATTTTGGCGGACAGTTAGGAGGTAATAAGACTTTCTATGTAACAGAGGTTGGCGGCGAGAATGTATATGAATATGCAAATGGTCCAGATAAGTTAAATCTTTTATTCCAGAATATTGAAGTAAAGGCTGGCAAGAGCTATTACATTTATGCCAAAGGAACTAAGATGCGTTTCTATAACTTAGACTATACTTATGTAGAGCCTAAGGAAGAGACTGGCGAGGGTGATGTAGCAGTCGAGCTTCCTCAGACAAGTGATATTCCAGCATTCCCAGGTGTAGAGGGTGGTGGAAAGTACATTACAGGTGGTCGTGGAAGACAGACTTATACAGTTACAAATTTAAATGACGATGGTGAAGGCTCTCTTCGCTGGTGCTTAGAGCAGACTAAGGCTACTGAGGGTGGTACAATCGTATTTAATGTATCAGGTAATATTGAGTTAAAGAGTTCTCTTAGATTTGATGGCATTAAGAACGTAACCATTGCAGGTCAGACGGCACCTGGAGATGGTATTACAGTATCAGGCTATGATACCAATATCAGTAATTCAGAGAATGTCATTATTCGTTATATGCGTTTCCGTCCGGGTGCTTTAAATGTGCATTCAGGCGGAGATTCCATGGATGCTATGTGGGGACGTGACAATGACGGATTTATCATTGACCACTGTTCATTCAGTTGGAATACAGATGAGTGTCTTTCTCTTTACAGAGGCGAGAATGGTTCTGTACAGTGGTGTCTTGTATACGAGAGTTTAACTCTTTCAGGACATAAGAAGGGAAGACATGGATACGGCGGTATTGCTGGCGGCGATAACGTAACCTTCCACCACAATCTGTATGCAAATCATACTTCAAGAAATCCACGAATTGGTGGTGGTTACGCAGGAAATGCAGATGCAAATCATGTAGCAGTATTACAGATGAGCAATAACCTTATCTATAACTGGGGCTTTAATACAACCTATGGTGGCGGATATGCATTTACAAACTATATCAATAACTATGCACTTGCAGGTCCTGGAACAAGAGATTCTGTTGAAAACTGGGTAATCAATCCTGGTGAATCCAGCAAGGTAGGCGGTTTCTATATTAATGGAAACTATATTTCAGGTCATGCAGCTACAGCGGCAGGTACATTGACAGGTCTTCTTGATTCCGTAGATGAAGTAAATGCACATGGAAGCTTTGCAGGTGCAACATCAGGTTCCAATGCAACCGAGCTTGCTTCTACACCATATATGTCAGCAGATAGCACAGGAGTAAATGCTGGTGTAACTAATAAGGGATTTGATGAGTATCTGACAAGCGATTTGCCATCAGCAGAGAGTACCTATTCAGAGGTATTAAACAAGGCTGGTGCGACATACCCTGTAAGAGATGCACAGGATGCCAGAATTGTGTCAGAGGTTAAGAATGGCGAAGGCCGTTATATCAATACAGAGCATGAGGTTGGCGGTTACCTTTCAGCAGGCGGCGTCATCGTAGAGCAGAGAGCAGCAGGCTATGATAGTGATGCTGACGGTATGCCGGATGCATGGGAGCAGGAAAAGGGCTTAAATGCAAATGATGCAACGGATGCAACAGTAGTTTCGGAGCTTTCAAAGAGCATTTTAGGAACAGATGGTTATACAAACCTTGAAGTTTATCTGAACTCTTTAGTAGATATGGAGCATGTAGCCCAGAATCCTGATGCAGCAGTGACTTCACCTGCTAACAATGCGCAGTTTGATTTTGGCACAGATATAACAGTAACAGTAGAGGCTGATTCAGACTTTAGTCACGGACTTGGTAAGGTTGAGTTCTACTATGGCACATTGATGTCACATACAAAGTTTGCAGAGTCTACGATTGTAGATGGTAAGGCAACCGCTACTTTATCAGGACTTGCGGATGGTTCATACTTTGTATTGGCAAGAGTATATGACTCAGAGGGTAATGTAACACAGACAACAGCCCGTGAGATTCATGTAAATGCAGATGAAGCTGCGCTTACAGAAGCAGGCTGGTCATCAACAGATATTGGTGATGTTAAGGTAGAAGGTCAGGCAAGCCTTGTAGACGGTGTGTTAACTGTTAAGGGTAATGGTAAGCTTGGTAAGCAGGAAGGTTCTGTAGCTGGTACAGCTGAGGCAAATGCTAAGACAGATGCTTGTCACTATGTATATCAGGAGATTACAGGTGATGTTGAGATTACAGCAAAGTTAGAGTCTGTTAGCTCAGTAGACAATCATGCATTTGCTGGTATTATGATTCGTGAGGATTTGGATGCAGATGCAGCAACAGCGGTACTTGGTCTTTCTTGGACAAAGACAGATGATTCCATCGGACGTCCTTGGGGAATGTATTTAACAAGCCGTGATGATAAGGGAGCAAATATTCCATATCTTGCAGATATTCTGGATAATACAGATGCATCAGCAGTAAATGGAACAGGTATTGTACTTCGTCCTTCTGTACAGTTCAAGAATGGTGCGACAGAGCTTGGCTACTGGATGAGACTTGTAAGAAACGGTAATAACTTTATGGCTTATTGCTCAGCAGATGGTTCTGAATGGGAATTAATCGGTTCTAAGACTGTTGAGATGAATGAAACAGTATATGTAGGTTTTGCAGCAGACAGCAACAGTGTTGCAAATGACATTGAGCAGTTGAATACAGCAAGATTCACAAATGTTGCAATTAAGAATAATATCTATGATATCACTTACGATTTAGAGGGTATCATGCTTGCAACAAAACCTGAGACAGTAACAGAGGGTAATGATTTGAATCTTACTTTATCAACTGAGGTTGGCTTTATTCTTCCTCAGACAGTAACAGTACAGATTGGAGATGCAGCTCCTATCGAGGTTGCATTGAATATCACAGACCCAATGGAGGGTACATTAACTCTTAAGAATGTAACAGGTGCTGTAACCATTACGGCAGATGCGCTTGTAGATACAGTAGGTGTTCCACAGGTAGAGTATACAGAGTATGATGAGAGTGACTATCTTACAATCACAGAAGAGAATGGTGCGTTAATCCTTGCACAGACAGCAACGGATGGTGCGATTACTTCGAATCCGTCAGCTGGAAAGCTTGCACAGAATGTAAGCTATGTAGCATTCCCTAAGACAACTGATGCACAGACCATGGAATGTGATATCACAATCCTTAGCAGAACAGATGATACAAGCAAGAATAAGGGATTATTCGTTGGTGTATTTGAGATTGGTAATGGTCGTGAGAATTTCAACTCTCTTGGATTTAGACATGTATCAGGTGTGGCAGATGCAGCAGGTGGTTTGACTGGTTACTGGATGAAGCCAGCAGGTTCAGCCGGTAACGGAGGAAGTAAGTCAAACAATGGTGCAGCAAGCAATGATTATAATACAAAGCCTTCTTACGAATTGAATAAGACCTATCATGTAATCTTTGAGAAGACGAACAATGGTTATAAGGTAACCTATCAGGGTACTTATGCAGATGCAGCTTCAGGTGTATATCCTGCAGGAAATGCTTCTGTAACAGAGATGGATTTATATAAGATATTCGGCTATGATGTGATCGCAGAGGATGCAGAGGTTCAGTATGGATTTGCTCTTACAGGTGTAACTGCTAAGATTGAGAATCTTACATTAAAGGATTCTAAGGGAAGAACACTCTTCGACATGAATGCAGAGGAAGAAGAGGAAACACCTGGAACAGAAGAATCATCTTCTGAGGAGTCAAGCACAGAAGAGCCAAGTACAGAAGAGTCAAGTACAGAAGAGCCAAGTACAGAGGAGCCAAGTACAGAGGAGTCAAGTGCAGAAGAGTCAAGTACAGAGGAGCCAAGTACAGAGGAGTCAAGTACAGAGGAGTCAAGTGCAGAAGAGTCAAGTACAGAAGAACCAAGTACAGAGGAGTCAAGTGTAGAGGAGCCAAGTACAGAAGAATCAAGTACACAGGAATCAACTCCTGAAGAATCTAAGCCTGAGGAATCTAAAACTTCATCTGGCAGCAGCTCTTCAAATAAACCTTCGTCATCAAAAGCTTCTTCAAGTAATGTAGTGAAGATAGAAGAAGCAGAGGTTCCAATGGCTGAGCAGATTGTGGAAGCAGGAGAGGTTGCCAATGTAGCATTGATTGATAAGAATGCAGTATTAAAGCTTGAAGTAATGAGCAAGTACTACGGTAGAAATATGTATGTAATGGCTCATCTTGGAAATGGTGTTGGTTATAGCATTGAGAATGCAGAGCTTGCCAAGGCAACAGAGGATGTAGCGCTTGGAACATCCATGGAGAAGCTGAACAGCTTTGCAGAGGGATTTGATACCTTCTATCTTAAGCCTGTACAGACAAAGCAGCTTTCTTATGAGCTAGGACTTCATGTAAATGTTGGTGCAGAGTTTGCAGGAAAGACAGCATATCTCTTTGGCAAGAGTCTTGTAACAGGAAGCTATGAGCTTGTAAAGGTTATGATAGTAAATGAAATCGGAAATGTAGCAATGTATATGAATGAAATGACAGAGGTTATGATTCTGATTCAGGAATAATAATATACTGCTTCGCAGTGTATCAAAGAACGAGGGATTTTTCCCTCGTTCTTTATTTAAAAAGAATCTTATAGTAGCTGGATGCTAAATGCAGTTGTCTGTGGTGGGATGCTGGCCGTCATGAATGTGGCGTGACCGACTCTGACTCTGGCACCTGGTGTAAGTCTTGAAAACGGAATATTTCTGCCATTTCTATCAAGAATGACGGTGTCCTGCGTGGTATTAAACTGGATAATGGAGGCTGGATTCCGATTACTTACAGTAGTAATGGAACGGTTTCTGTTGTTAATATCGAGGATGAAGCCCACTGTTATTTCGTTTGTTGCAGGACGTCTTACCACACGAATCTGAAACGCCTGTGCCTGTGGAGGCATACTTCTTGTCATGGCAGAGGAGAAGATGGCATCAATTGTCATACCTACCTGTAAGTCTCTAGGGCGGATACGATTCCCCCTTTCATCCAGAATGAGTGTGTCTCTGTCGATGTTTAGTATGACCTGTTGCTGAGGACAGGTGGTACAGTTACTGTAGGAAATACGGATTTGTCTTATGTTTTGATTTGCGGGAATATCTTCAATGATGGCATTGGAGACACGAATGGTATCCCTATGGCGTGATGGCATGGGATTTTGAATGTCGAAATTGTCCATAATAGTACCCTTTTTTACTTTTATTATCATAATATGCAAAAGAAGGTCGGACGGATTCTAATAGAGTAGTTATTTAACAAATATTTCTTATTGTGAACCTATTCAAGGACTGAAAATCATGCTATAATGAGCTTTGTGCGCAATTTTACAAATGAAGGGAAGTAGTATAATTATGGTAAATATTAAGAAGCTTTTTGAGCCGACTGATATGACTGTAGGAAAGCCATGGAAGAGTATTGGTTTGTTTTCGATTCCTATGATTATCGGAAATATTGCTCAGCAGTTATATAGTACAGTGGATAGTATTGTAGTTGGACATTATGTTGGTGATAATGCACTTGCGGCAGTAGGTAGTGCAACACCGATTTTGAATTTGTTATTGGTATTATTTATTGGTATTTCAGCAGGTGTTGGTATCATGGTGGCACAGTATTTTGGTGCGAAGGCAAGGACAGACTTGTCTAAGACAATTGGAACCTGTACTACATTGACAGCGTTGGTTTCTTTGGTTCTTATGATAGCAGCACCCCCCATTGTACGACCGCTATTGGCATTGTTGGATACGCCAGCATCGATTATAGATGATTGTACGGCTTACCTGGTAATTATGATGGTTGGTATTGCTGGAATGGCTTATTACAATATTTTAAGTGGTATTCTTCGTGGAATGGGAGATTCCTTTTCAGCGTTGGTTTACTTGTTGGTTGCAACAGTGATTAATATTGTATTAGATGTGTGGTTCGTAGCAGGCTTTAACATGGGTGTAGCAGGCGTTTCTTTGGCAACCGTTATTGCTCAGGCGGTTTCAGCAATCATGTGTTTAAGAAAGCTGATGCGAATGAAGGATACCTTTGACTTAGGTAAGAAGGAGTTAAAGATGTCTAAAGAGCATGTGACACAGATTGTAAAGCTTGGTCTTCCTTCAGGTGTTACACAGGCTATATTCTCATCCGCAATGATTATTGTACAGTCTTTGACAAATAGCTTTGGTGAAATGTTTATTGCGGCAAACGTTATCGTAATGCGTGTGGATGGATTTGCGATGATGCCGAACCTGTCCTTTGGTACAGCTATGACTACATATGCAGGACAGAATGTTGGCGCAAGGAAGTTTGACCGCGTCATGCAGGGAGCTAAGCAGGGAACCATTATGGCAGTTATCTGTTCTACAGTGATTACAGGTATTATTCTGTTATTTGGTAAGCATCTCATGGGTATTTTTACGGATACACAGGAGCTTGTAGATATGAGCTATTATATGATGTGTATTCTTGCAGTTGGTTATATTGCAATGGCGGTGACACAGAGCTTATCAGGTGTTATGCGAGGTGCAGGTGATACCGTAACACCAATGTGGATTTCGCTTTGTACATCAGTACTCATTCGAATTCCTGTTGCATACGGTATTTCATGGTTAACTAGAACACCAGAGCTTCCAACAGGTCGTAGTGAGTGTATTCAGGTTTCGTTATTAACTACATGGGTACTGGGTGCGATTATTACCTTTACATTCTATAAGATTGGTAAGTGGAAGAAGAAAGCATTATAGTGATATGTTTATCCCTCACGGGTTGGATTTGATTCGACTTGTGGGGGATTTGTGTTATACTTGAGGTAGTTTTAGGGAAGAAATTTTGTGTTGTCCTATTAATTAAGAAAATAATTGATTTAGTAGGACACGAAGTAGTGGGAAGTCCTACTAAATTGAAGAAAATGCTGGATTAGTAGGACATAAAGTGGCGGAGAAGTCCTACTAAATTGAAGAAAGTGCTGGATTAGTAGGACATGAAGTGGTGGAGAATTCCTACTAAATTGAGAAAAGTGCTGGATTAGTAGGACATAAAGTGGTGGAGAAGTCCTACTAAATTGAAGAAAGTGCTGGATTAGTAGGACATGAAGTGGTGGAGAATTCCTACTAAATTGAGAAAAGTGCTGGATTAGTAGGACATGAATTGATGGAG
>JAFUKJ010000012.1 GCA_017467805.1 Lachnospiraceae bacterium | reverse complement strand
ACATAAAATATAAAAATAAACCTGTAATTGGCAGCATTAAAATGATTAATATCCATCCCTGTTTGTAGGATTCTTCATCATTTACCAGTGCAAAAACTGTCAGAACACTAATTATTTCCAGAGCAAAATAAATGCCAAAAAAGCCCTTCATCAGATAAGATGCCATTAATGCCATTAATAAAATCTGCAGTAAAAAAGCGATTGCTACCGTAACAGCTCTAATAATTCCATAGTATTTACTTCTGATAATACTCCTCATTGATGCCCCCTCAAATAACTATAGTTTTCTCTTTTGTTTACCCAATCCTTAAAAGCATATAATTGGCGCTCCACAATTATAGCCGCCACAGCATAAGTTACAAAACATATTAGCAATACAAAGCTTCATGCACATGCCATCTGAGCCAAAGGACGGATAACCATACTCCATCTGTCTGCCTGCATACCAGCCTGCTCCACCACTCTGTAAGCTTTGATAGAATTGGCGATATTCCATATTGTTAGGCTCCATATTAACTGCTGTTGCTGCATGTTCCTTCGCCATCACCTGATTACCAAGCCCCGCATTCGCCACAGCACTAAAATAATACCACTTTGCCTTTCTATCTTTAATATTTACCAATACATTCAATGCCTCATGGTAATGTCTGCTTCGGATATAATTAGCAGCCGCCTCAAAGTAACGATCCTCATCACTCTGGGTTTCTCTTTTATATCCTCCAAATCCACCAAAATTACCATACCCTGCATAGCCGCCATACTCTGTCTGCGTATAGCCCTGCTCTTTCTCCTTCATAATCAGATTATACGCCTGCTGAATCTCCTTAAACTTCTCCTCTGCCTGCGCTTTATTCGGATTATTAATATTCGCATCTGGATGATACTTTCTGCTTAATGCTCTATATGCTTTTTTAATTTCTTCGTCGGACGCACCTCTTTGTATGCCCAACACCTGATATGGATCACTCATCCTTTGATTCTCTTTCCTTTTTCTTTATTTGCAGCATTTCATATCGGCACCATACACCTGAATATAAAATGTTTCTCAGTATCTCTACATTCCTGATAATTGGCAGCTTCTCAAATTCCTTAGAACACTCTGCCATCATCATATATAAAATATTATAAACATCCTGCTCATAAGTCTCCGTCTCACAAACCTTATAAAATGGATTATAATTCCCTTTCTTCAGATCCTTATCCAAATCCTCATAAGCATCCATCAAATATACAAACTTTCCAAGGAAAAATGCCATCCTGCTAATACTTTCCTGCCATTCATCCTCACGATAGCAGAAGCACTCTGCCAATACTTCACCAAACAAACCAGATATCTTGTCCAGATTCTCTTCGCTTCCCTGTTCACACTCGGATATCTTATCAAATAAAACCTTTACCTTCGCACACTTCTCGGGATACTTCTCCTGAACCTGCCTAAACCCTTTCTTTAATAACTTGGCATAAGCATATCTTGTTCCCTTTCTCTCATCATTCCAATCATCCATGCACTTATAGTAAGTAAATAACATCGTCATATCCGCAGCATACTCTGTATATTTATTAATATTCGTCGGTGTTCCCTTCTTCGGATGAAGAATACACTTCGAAAATCCTGTCAATTCTTCAGGCTCATATAATCCTGACAAAAACATTATTAAAAATGTACAATCATAGGTCAGTGCAAACTGTCCCTGAAACCCATATTTTTCTTGCAATGTTCTACACAAACCACAATAATAAGAACGATATAAATCAAATTCCTTAAACTTTAATTCCTGCCTGTTTACCGTAATATATCCAAACATAGTTTACTCCTATTTTTCTAATCTATAAACCATTTTCCCCTAATCTTTACCCTTTCTATTATCTATTTTTATTCATCTATGTTGTAAAAGCAATTAAAAAACTATGAAAAATTATTAATAAATATAATCACTTCAATATCACTCTATCTTTTGATAGAATATATATTGATTCAGAACAAAAGAAAAGCCTTGAAAAGGCGATTTTGCGAATATAGGCTCTGAATAGTTCACTCAAGAAAAAGGAAAAAGAACATGCCACGTAAAAAAACAACAGCTTCCAATAAATCAACAAAATCAAAGACACCGTCTCCTGTAATCAAACATTCATCAGCTCTTGATGAGACTCTTTTTTCACAAGCCTGCGAAAAGATGATAGGTGCCTTACAGGGCCAAAACGGTATTGGTACTCTCTCTGAGAAGACCATTCACTCCGTACTTAAATATTATTATGCCCCTAATTCAGACTATCATGAGATAAAAATTGGCAATTATGTGGCAGACATTTGTGTAGACGGTGAGATCTTTGAGGTACAGACAAGA
The DNA here is from genome assembly GCA_017467805.1 of Lachnospiraceae bacterium. Taxonomy (GTDB): domain Bacteria; phylum Bacillota; class Clostridia; order Lachnospirales; family Lachnospiraceae; genus COE1. The sequence continues at coordinate 26,736 of JAFUKJ010000012.1, read as the reverse complement.
CAATTCAATAAAATGCGGGATAAGCTTTCTTACTTTCTGCAGGAGCATGAGGTTACGATTATCTATCCTATTCCTCATACCAAGTGGCTCTCGTGGCTGGATATGGAAACTGGTGAGCTTTCTCCTAAAAGAAAGTCTCCTAAGACAGGTACACCTTATCAAATATTTCCTGAGCTATATAAGATTAAGATGTTCCTTGCAAATCCCAATCTGCATTTTATTATTTCATTGATTGATGTGGAAGAGACTAGATACTTAAACGGCTGGAGCAAGGACAAGAAGAAGGGGTCTTCCAGATGTGATGGCATCCCTGTTGGAATCTATGATGAGGTAAGAATCGACAGCCACTCTGACTATCAGGTCTTTCTACCAGATAGCTTACCCGATCAGTTTACTTCTAAGGATTATGCCAAAGCCACTCATACCCGCCAGCAGCTTGCAACGGTTGGGCTGAATATATTAGTCGAGGTAAATGCTGTAAAGAGAGTTGGAAAGGTTGGAAATGCATATTTATATGAGAGAACGTAAAAACGCCAAAATCAAGGTTTTCTTGATTTTGGCGCTTTCTTCCCCTATCATCTACTTTTATATTTATCGCACAATCTTTCTAATTCTGCATAATCCAATGCCGACTTTACATACCCTGCTGTTTGATCATTATTTTTCTTTTGTTTATACAACAATTGTGCATTCGCAATGATTTTTTCACGGTTTTTACGAATAAAAATCACTTCATTCTGAACCAAATCCTTATACTCTGAATCAGCTTCATTATCCAAATTAAATAATTCCAATTCATTTTCAGGCACAGGTATCATATGACTAATTCTAAGGGTTCCTTTTAATTCTTTTTCACCTTTAGAATTTTTAACTGCCATTCGAATAATAGGTATAATACTTTTCTTGATTACTTTCTGATTACCAGCCACTTGATAATCAGTCTCCTTAGGCGAAGACATAGGTATATAATATTTATATCCTGCTATTTCAATTACAACTCCGATATACTTTCTTGTATGTGTTCTATTACCAACTTTATTTGAATAAACATTAGAATTATATTGTCTAAGATATTCTATATAACTATCTGATACACTGTATATTTTTAATTCCTGCAACTTAATACTCTCCTCTTTAGCAAAGAATAAGGAAGTTGCATAGCAACTTCCTTGAGTTTAAAATCCTCCACTTATTGGCAGGAGCTCTCCCGAGTTTAAAATCCTCCACTTATTGGCAGGAGCTCTCCCGAAGATAGATACTCTATCTATAGCTTTATTATATGCTTTTTATATAAAATTATCAATCTTAAATTGTAAAGTAAATATTAGTAAACACGCCAAAATCAAGCTTTCCTTGACTTTGGCGTATATAAATAATCAATTATTCTTCTATCTCAGATGTATTTTCATCCACTACTTCTTCATCTTCAGCAGCTTCGTCTGTCTCAATCTTACCACGAACCTTTGCAATCTTAGCAACAGTTACGCCCTCATCAAGATTAATCAGCTTCACACCTGAAGTATTACGTCCGATAACAGATACATCCTCTGCACGAATCTGGATAATGATACCCTCTGTGGTAATCATCATGATTTCGTTCTCTTCGGTAACAGCCTTCACGCCTACTACATTACCAGTCTTCTCCGTAATCTTATAGCAGCGGATACCCTTACCACCACGCTTCTGTACAGTGAACTCATCAAGCTCAGTTCTCTTACCCATACCCTTTTCAGAAGCAATGAGTAACTCTGTACCCTGAGTATTCATCTGCATACCAACGATTTCATCATCATCAGAAAGGTTCATACCGATAACACCCATAGCAGTTCTACCCATAGCACGTACATCAGTCTCTAAGAATCTGATACACATACCGTACTTGGTTACAAGGAATATCTATGTATTCTTATCTGTAATCTTAACCTCAATTAACTCATCATCCTCACGAAGACTAATTGCAGCAAGACCAGTCTTTCTGACATTGCTAAACTCCATAATCGGTGTCTTCTTCGCAATACCCTTCTTCGTAATCATGAAGAGGTTCTTACCTTCCTCATACTCACTAAGTGGAATCATTGCAGAAATCTTCTCACCTGGATTAAGCTGTAATATATTTACAATCGCTGTTCCTCTAGCAGTTCTGCTTGCCTCTGGAATCTCATATGCCTTCAAACGGTATACACGTCCCATATTTGTAAAGAACATGAGATAATCATGGGTTGAAGTCATTAATAAATCTTCGATATAGTCATCCTCTATCGTAGACATTCCCTTGATACCGCGGCCACCGCGATTCTGTGTCTTGAAGTTATCTACTGTCATTCTCTTGATATAACCAAGACTTGTCATGGCGATAACTGTATTTCCACGAGGAATTAAGTCCTCATCCTCAATATCAAACTCGTCGTAACCAAACTTTGTCTTTCTGTCATCACCAAACTTCTCGGCAATTATCATGATTTCCTCTTTGATAACGCCAAGTAACAGCTTATTATCTGCAAGAATCGCTCTGTACTCCTCTATCTTCTTCACTAACTCTGCATGCTCGGTCTCAAGCTTTTCTCTTTCCAAGCCTGTAAGAGCACGAAGACGCATATCTACAATTGCCTGTGCCTGTACATCAGTCAGACCAAAGCGTGTAATTAATTTCTCCTTTGCCTCTGCAGTATTCGCACTGCCTCTGATAATACTGATTACCTCGTCAATATTATCAAGCGCAATCAATAAGCCCTGTAAAATATGGTCTCTTTCCTCGGCCTTATTCAAATCATACTTTGTTCTTCTGGTAACAACCTCTTCCTGATGTGCCAGATAATTGGTTAATACTTCCTTAAGGCTCATAACCTTAGGTTCACCATTCACAAGAGCAAGCATGATAACACCAAAGCTATCCTGAATCTGCGTATGCTTATAAAGCTGATTGAGCATAACATTAGCATTTACATCCTTACGAAGCTCAATTACAATTCGCATACCCTCACGGTTAGACTCATCTCTAAGGTCTGTAATGCCGTCAAGACGCTTCTCCTTAACCATTTCAGCAATCTTCTCGATTAAGCGGGCCTTATTTACCATGTATGGAAGCTCAGTAACGATAATTCTATTCTTACCGTTTGCCATAGTCTCGATATTGGTTACACCACGAACCTTAACCTTACCACGACCTGTTCTATAAGCCTCCTCGATACCTCTCGTACCTAGTATAATACCTCCTGTAGGGAAATCAGGTCCCTTCACAATAGGCAATAACTCATCAATCTCAGTATCTCTATCCTCTAATACCTTGTTATCAATAATCTTAACAACTGCATTAATGACCTCTTTAAGATTATGAGGTGGAATATTCGTTGCCATACCTACAGCAATACCTGTTGTACCATTTACCAAAAGATTTGGATAACGGCTAGGTAATACTGTCGGCTCCTTCTCTGTTTCATCGAAGTTAGGTACAAAATCAACCGTGTCTTTATTAATATCAGCAAGAAGCTCCATAGAAATCTTACTAAGTCTTGCCTCTGTATATCGCATCGCAGCAGCACCATCACCGTCCACAGAACCAAAGTTACCATGACCGTCAATCAAAGGATAACGGAAAGACCATTCCTGTGCCATATTAACCAATGCGCCATAAATAGAGCTGTCACCATGTGGATGATATTTACCCATGGTATCACCGACGATACGGGCGCTCTTTCTATGAGGCTTATCAGGACCGTTGTTCAACTCAATCATGGAGTATAAAACTCTACGCTGTACAGGCTTTAAACCATCTCTAACATCAGGCAAAGCACGAGAAGCGATAACACTCATGGCATAGTCAATATATGACTTTTCCATGGTTTTCTGAAGGTCGACTTCTTCTATTTTGTCGAAAATATTATCTTCCATTCTCTATTTCCTCTCTATCCAGTAATCTTTTAATTTATTACTGTTTTTTAGATGTCTTTTGTTGCATACTTAGCATTTGCCTCGATGAACTCTCTTCTTGGCTCTACCTTATCACCCATAAGAGTAGTAAATGTCAAGTCAATTTCAGACTCTGCTTCTTCATTCATGTTAACTCTTAATAAAACTCTCTTTTCAGGGTCCATAGTGGTCTCCCAAAGCTGGTCTGCGTCCATCTCTCCAAGACCTTTGTATCGCTGAATCTTATTATTCTGGTCACGTCCTACCTCATCTAAGATAGCAGCTAACTCTTCATCCGAATATGCATACCATACCTTCTTGTTCTTCTCAAGCTTATATAATGGCGGCTTTGCCAGATATACATAGCCCTGCTTAATAAGCTCTGGCATGAAACGATACAGGAATGTCAGCATCAATGTCGCAATGTGCGCACCATCGACGTCGGCATCCGTCATAATAATAATCTTGTGATAACGAAGCTTTGAAATATCAAAGTCGTCATGAATACCTGTACCAAATGCAGTAATCATTGCCTTAATCTCTGCATTGGCATATATCTTATCTAATCTTGCCTTCTCTACATTCAAAATCTTACCACGAAGTGGAAGGATAGCCTGTGTTGCACGACTTCTTGCAGTCTTTGCACTACCACCAGCGGAATCTCCCTCTACGATGAAGATTTCACAATTCTTAGGGTCTTTATCAGAACAGTCTGCAAGCTTACCAGGAAGTGCCATACCCTCTAAGGCTGTCTTTCTTCTAGTTAAATCTCTTGCCTTTCTTGCTGCTTCTCTTGCTCTTTGTGCTAAGATTGACTTTTCACAAATCTGCTTTGCAACAGCAGGATTCTGCTCTAAGAAGTATGTAAGCTGCTCACTTACGATACTATCAACAGCACCTCTTGCCTCAGAGTTACCAAGCTTCTGCTTCGTCTGTCCTTCAAACTGAGGGTCTTCAATCTTGATAGATACAATTGCAGTTAAACCTTCTCGAATATCATCACCGCTAAGATTTGCTTCGTTATCCTTCAATAACTTGAAGCTTCTTGCGTAATCATTAAAGGTTTTTGTCAAAGCATTTCTAAATCCTACAAGATGTGTACCACCCTCTGGTGTGTTGATATTATTAACAAAGCTGTATGCACTCTCAACGAAAGAATCGTTATGCTGCATAGCAACCTCTACATATACATTATTCTTCTTACCCTCGAAATATAAAACATTCTCATAAAGAGGTGTCTTACTCTTATTGAGGTAAGTAACAAATTCACTAATACCACCTTCGTAATGGAATGTCTTCTCAATTGGACCATCCTCAGGTCTTAAATCGCGAAGCACAATCTTGAGATTCTTGGTTAAGAATGCCATCTCACGAAGTCTCTGCTTCAATACATCATAGTCATATACAGTATCTTCAAAGATAGTATCATCGGGTAAAAAGCTTACCTTTGTACCTGTCTTTTCCACAGGACATTCACCAATTTCCTTTAACGGATAGCATACATGCCCTCTTTCATAGCGCTGCTTATAAATCTTTCCACCCTGACAAATCTCTACCTCAAGCCAGTTAGAAAGAGCATTTACTACAGACGCACCTACACCATGAAGTCCGCCTGATACCTTATATCCTCCACCGCCGAACTTTCCACCTGCATGAAGAATTGTAAATACAACCTCAACTGCGGGAATCCCTGCCTTTTTATTAATACCAACAGGAATGCCTCGTCCGTTATCAATAACCGTTATGGAATTGTCGGGATTAATTGTTACATCAATCGTGTCACAATATCCTCCTAATGCCTCGTCAACCGCATTATCTACGATTTCGTATACCAGATGATGCAATCCTCTCGAAGAAGTACTACCAATATACATACCAGGTCTTTTTCTAACCGCTTCAAGACCTTCCAGTATCTGGATTTGATCTGCTCCGTATTCAGTACTCATATGATTCCTCCATTAATTTTCACATGTTACAGTTGCATTTGAAACCTTGAAAACTTTGTTGATTTCAAATCTGTTATTTACAAACTCCTCCAAACCCGTACAGGTGATAATCGTCTGAATATCTCCAATACTGTTTAAAAGATAGTTCTGTCTATTACTATCTAATTCCGATAACACATCGTCCAATAATAATAACGGTGTATCTTTCGTAATCTTCTTCACCAGCTCAATCTCTGAAAGCTTCAAAGAAAGTGCTGCTGTTCTCTGTTGTCCCTGCGAACCAAACTTTCTGATATCAATATCGCCCACCATAAAGCTAAAATCATCTCTATGAGGACCAGTACAAGTCATCTTCAAACGAATATCCCTTTCCTGTCCCTGGCTTAATTCTCTTTCATAATCTTCGATTCGACAATCTGGCTCATAATGAATCACTAATTCTTCCTTACCGCCAGACAATTTCTTATGTATGTCATAAATAATTTCATTAAGCTGCTTAATAAAAGTCTCTCTACGCTCCATAATCTTACTTCCGTATGATACGAGCTGAGAATCCCAGATAGACAAGGTATCCTTAAGCCCTGGATTAAAATAAAGCTCCTTTAACAGCTTATTTCTTTGATTCACAATCTTGTTATAATTATTCAAATTATAGAGATAAAAGCTATCCAGCTGACAAAGCTCCATGTCAACAAATCTTCTGCGCTCCGCAGGTCCATTCTTAATAATGGATAAATCCTCAGGAGAAAAGAATACGATATTCAACATTCCTAATAGCTCTGCCGCCTTTTTAATCTTCTGTCCATTAATAGCAATTCCCTTAGACTTGTTCTTCCTAAGGTGCATATCTACACGGTTCTCCAGCTCATCCTTAATGACATAGGTTCTGATATGTGCTTCCTCTGCATTGAAGTTCACAATATCCTTATCCTTACTGCCCTTATGTGACTTTGTGGTCGCTGACAGATAGATTGCCTCTAATATATTCGTCTTGCCCTGTGCATTATCGCCATATAGAATGTTGGTTCCCGCATCAAATGTCATTGCCAAAGACTCATAATTTCTAAAATTTTCAAGTTCAAGCGATTTAATCAGCATCCTGCATCCTGCCTTTCAACTACATTCGTCCTGGGCTATGGGCACTTAATCTGAATCGTCTGACCTTCAAAGGTAACGATATCTCCATCTACAAGCTTTTTACCACGCTGTGTCTCTGTTACTCCATTTACCTGTACAAGACCATCCTGTACTGCAAATTTTGCCTCTACACCTGACTCTACCAAACCAGCAGCCTTCAATGCCTGGCCAAGCTTAATAAAATCATCTCTCAAAAATAAGAATTCCATAACTAATAATTGCCTTTCAAATTACAAAATAAACAATAATTACCAAATTTCATATTATCCAACAGAACTGAATGTAACTGGAAGAATCAGATAATTATAAGTTCCCTGCTCATCCTTGATATAGCAAGGAGCCTTAGGATTCAATAACTTAATATCGATTTCTTCATCATCAATTACCTTCAATGCATCAATTAAGAACTTAGGATCAAATCCAATCATTAAATCCTTACCACTCTTAACGATATCAATCTCTTCATCAAGACTACCAATAATGGAGTTCATCTTAAGCTCCATTACCTCATCCTGAATATTCATAATAATCGGCTTCTTATCGCCTTCCTTAACAAGAAGTGTAGAACGGTCGATACAGCCAAGTAATTCCTTCTTGTTAATCTTAACTCTTGTCTCGTAATCAGCTGAAAGAATGTTATCAATCTTCAAATATTCTCCCTCGATAAGACGGGATACTACTGTTGTATTATCAAACTCAAATAAAATATGCTTATTGGTAAAGAAAATATTAACATCTTTATCTGTATCACCTGATAAAATCTTACTGATTTCATTTAAAGTCTTACCAGGAACAATAACCTTTTTATTAGAGTAAGAGTTCTTCAGATTCACTTTTCTAAGAGAAATTCTTAATCCATCAGAAGAAACAACCTTTAATACATCATCCTGAATCTCAAATAATTCGCCAGTTAAAATCTTATTATTGAAGTTATCAGCAATTGAAAAAATTGTCTGTCTGATAATTTCCTTCAATGTAAACTGAGAAATACAGATAGAATCATTTCTCTCTATCTGTGGTAAATAAGAGAAATCCTCTCCTGACTTACCTACAATACTAAACTTAGCCTTCTCACAGGTAATGTTTGCCTTAAAGCTTGCATCTGTTTCAATTGTTACTTCATTATCAGGAAGCTTTCTTACAATATCTAAGAAAATCTTTGCATCTAAAGCAATAATTCCCTTTTCTACGATTTCACCATCAATAATTGTTTCTATACCTAACTCCATATCGTTGGCAGTTAAGGTAATCTGTCCCTTAGTTGCGTCTATTAAGATACATTCCAGGATAGACATAGTTGTTTTACTTGGTACTGCTTTGGAAACGGTGTTTACGCCGTTCAATAAATTTGCTTTTGAACATATCAGTTTCATGTGCATAACTCCCTTCGGTGTAAAATGAATAATGCGAAAGCATCAAAAACATAAATATATAAATAATATATTCTTAATATTCATAGTAATAGGCGTGGAAATGTGAATAACTACTTTAAACCCTTAATTCTTCGGGAAAAGTCAAAATCAAAACTTGTGAAAACACCCTAGAAAAATTCTAAAGTTATTCAAATCAATTCACAACGCTGTATAAGCTTAGGAGTCTTAAATTGAGAATCAATTTTAAGTTATCCTACAGTCATCAACATAGGTACCCACATGTTATAAACAGAAAAAATCAAAAGTTATCCACATATTATGATGGGGATATTTTCTTTTTGATGATTTCAATCTTATTAGCGAGTTCCTCATTGGTCTTCATATCTTTTTCAATCTTTTTATTGCCGTGCATAATGGTAGTATGATCCTTCTTATTCAGCATCTTAGCGATTGCCTGGAAAGAGGTTCCTGTCATTTGATAGGTTAAATACATAAAAATCTGTCTTGGAAGAACATACTCGGAATTACGCTTCTTAGATGTTAAATCTTCCTTAGAAATATTAAAATGCTCAGCAACAACATCCAAAATAAGAGAAGGAGTAACCTCACGTACCTGATCAGGATAGATAACATCCTTAAGAGCATCTATTGCAAGTTCAAGTGTAAGTGGTACTTTATCTAATCGGGCTTTAGCAATTACTTTATTCAATGCGCCCTCAAGCTCTCGAATATTGGACTTAATATTTGTAGCAATATATTGAATAATCTCATCATCTACAGGACGGTCATAGGTCTCGGCATTCTTACGAAGGATTGCCATACGGGTCTCGTAATCAGGAGCTTGAATATCAGCAATCAATCCCCATTCGAAACGGGAACGGAAACGCTCCTCTAAGGTCTCCATCTCCTTAGGCGGCTTATCTGATGAAAGAATAATCTGCTTACCAGTAGAATGAAGTACATTAAAGGTATGGAAAAACTCCTCCTGTGTAGATTCCTTTCCTATAATAAACTGTACGTCATCGACTAAAAGGACATCGACAGTTCTGTATTTATCACGAAGCTTAGTCATAGCAGCGGCATTACCACTACGAATAGACTCAATTACTTCGTTTGTAAACTGCTCAGAGGTTACATATAAAACCTTGGTATTAGGATTCTGCTCTAACACAAAGTGTCCGATGGAATGCATAAGATGAGTCTTACCAAGTCCAGCACCTCCATATAAATAGAGAGGATTGTAGGCTTCTCCAGGAGACTCAGCTACAGCCAGAGCCGCAGAATGTGCAAACTTATTATTGCTTCCAACGACAAAAGTATCGAATTTATATTTGTTATTCAGATTAGCATTCTCATAATTAATATTAGAAACTACATTTGGAGGAGATGTCAGCTCGGCATTAGAACCAGACATTCCAGTTGCAGACTTTTCTAATAAGAAGGTAACATCATAAGGATGATTCATAACCTCAGTAATTGTTACCTGAAAAAAGCTCTTATATTTGTTCGATATGTAGTTTAAAGCATGTGATTGCTCTGATGGAATAAGGATGGTTACAATATCATTCTCTACAGTAAAGAACTTTAACGGTTTAATCCAGGTATTATAAGATACATCTGTTAAATCGTATTCACGTCTTACTATCTCCTTAATCTCGTCCCAGTTTTCTCTGATTTCGTTCATGCTATACCTCTGAATTTAAAAATAATCTATAATGTTCCAGTCTTATTGTAAACCATATGTGAAAAAATATCAAATAATAAAACTAAATAATTAAAACAATTATTTGCACCAAATGTGAATAAAGTGGAAGAGAAATACACACATATTAGAAAAACGGTGTTTAAAATGTGGATAAGTTATACACATAGATGTGTAAAAAACATGAATAAGTATAAAATGGATATGTGAAAGTGGATGATTGAGGATAACTCTATAAACAGATTCCACAGGCATAAAGTGGACAAATATGAGTGCTATTAAGAAAGATTCTGAAGTTTTTTCAACGAGTTATCCACAAGATATAAACATTTTGTGGATAAATATCAGACTATGTGGATTTTTATCAAATTTCTGTGGAAAAGGTGTTGATAGAGGAAATATAAAGTGAAATTCCTACGCATAATGGAAAAGTATTATCCACAAAGAATCCACTAATTTTATGTAAATAAATTATTTTTTATCCTTGTGAAATAAAGAAAAATCAAAGTTTTTCGCTTGACTTGACATTCGTTATCTTATATAATCTTTATGATATTTTCTAATACAAGGTATCAGTCTGCCTATATAGACTGTTGCCAATTACATCATAGTGTAAATTACGTTACCGATATCTTATAGATAGGTATATGAGAAGGAGGTGTTTCTCACATGAAAATGACATTTCAGCCAAAGAAGAGACAGAGATCTAAGGTTCACGGATTCAGAGCAAGAATGAGTACTCCAGGCGGAAGAAAAGTTTTAGCTGCTAGAAGAGCAAAAGGAAGAAAGAGATTATCAGCATAGGCCGCAATTTTGTGGCCTTTTTTCTCTTTGTTTTAAATAAGGATTCATTATGAAAGGCTTTGTATGAGATTTTCAGAATCATTAAAGAGTAACAGAGATTTTAAGAATGTATATAGTAGGGGCAAATCGTATGCCAACAAATATCTTGTGATGTATGTATTGGAAAATGGAACAGATAGAAACAGACTTGGAATTTCTGTGAGTAAAAAAGTTGGAAATAGTGTCGTTAGACACAGAGTAACAAGATTAATAAGGGAAAGTTATCGACTACATGAAAATATATTTAATAGTGGTTTAGATATAGTAGTCGTCGCAAGGGTAAGTGCGAAGGATACAGGGTATGCAGAGATTGAGAGTGCATTACTTCATGTATCGAAGCTCCATAAGATATTGAAAATATTCTTTTATTAATAAGAATATCGTTTATTCGTAGAGGTAAGTATGAAATATATTATGATTCGTATGATTCGTTTCTATAGAAAGTATTTATCACCGTTAAAGAGTACAAAGTGTCCGTATTATCCTACCTGCTCAGAGTATGGACTTCAGGCAGTGGAGAAGTATGGAGCTGTTAAGGGTGGCGCTTTGGCTTTATGGAGAATTCTTCGATGCAATCCTTTTTCCAAGGGAGGATATGATCCTGTTCCATAGTTTATTTTGGATGAACTGGAACGAATTGTTTGGACGCACATTATTTGGAACCCGCAAGAGGAGGACAAACAGTGGATTACACGTTATTAACCCAGAATTCAACTCCGATATTTTCATGGATAGTTAAGCTCCTTGGCTTAATTATGAATATTATTTTCGAATTCCTTACTTTAATCGGAATTCCTAATATCGGTTTATCTATTTTATTATTTACAATTGTTATTTACTTATTATTAATGCCGTTTACTATCAAGCAGCAGAAGTTCTCTAAGCTTTCTGCTAAGATGAACCCTGAGCTTCAGGCGATTCGTGACAGATATAATGGCAAGACTGACCAGCAGTCTATGATGGAGATGAATATGGCTACTAAGGCTGTTTACGCCAAGTACGGTGTTTCACCATCAGGAAGCTGTGTGCAGTTATTGATTCAGATGCCTATTTTATTTGCTTTATATCGTGTTATTTATCAGATTCCTGCATATGTAACAAAGGTAGGAGAGGCTTTTGGTATTTTAGCAGATAAGATTATTGCGGCAGATGGTGTAGAGCATATTAAGAGTCTTACAGCGGCAGCACAGTATGCTAAGAACTTTGAGATTGCTGATAATACTAAGAATGCTGTAATTGATGTATTATATGCAACCTCTACACAGGATATGGCAGCATTAAGCGAGAAGTTTGGTCTTGCTGAGTTGACATTGAATGGTGAGAGAATCCTTAGCTCAGGTGCTGAGATGGGATTAATTGATACTTATAATAATTTCTTAGGTCTTAATATTGCCAATTCACCAATGCTTACTATGCAGAACGCATTTGCAGAAGGTAATTATGCATTAGTAATTGGTGCTATTTTAGTTCCTGTATTAGCGTGGCTTACACAGTGGTTGAATTATAAGCTTATGCCACAGGCTAATAATCAGGAAGATAATAATAGAAAGAAAGCACCTCAGAATGATACTGCAGAGGCTATGCAGCAGTCAATGAAGACAATGAACACAATTATGCCTGTTATGTCAGCATTTTTCTGTTTATCAATGCCTGCAGGTATGGGTATCTACTGGATTATCGGTGCTGTTGTAAGAAGTGTACAGCAGGTACTTATTAACAGACACATTGATAAGATGGATATTGATGCAGTTATCGCTAAGAATGAAGAAAAGTACAAAGAGACTTTGAAGAAGCAGGGTATTAATGCTGAGAAGTTGAATCAGTATGCTAAGATGAATACCCGTAATGTAAGCACTGCTCCTAAGAAGCCGTCTATGACAGCTGAAGAGAGAGAAGCAGCTATGAAGAAATCAACAGAATATTATAATCAGAACGCAAAGCCAGGCAGTCTAGCTGCAAAGGCTAATATGGTAAAACAATATAACGAGAAGAATAACAAATAGGGGGGCCAGTGTTATGGAGTATATGGAGTTTTCCGCAAAGACAGTGAATGATGCAATTACTGAAGCTTGTAAGCATTTTACAGTAACAAGTGACAAGCTTGATTATGTAGTAGTAGAAGAAGGTTCTACAGGATTTTTAGGATTCAATGCTAAGCCTGCAATTATTAAGGCAAGAGTAGTAGAGGAAGAGTTATCTGTAGAGGATCAGACAAAGAATTTCTTACAGGATGTATTCCAGGCTATGAATATGACTGTAGTAATTGATGCTAAGTTTGACGAAGCACAGAATACTTTAGATGTTGAGTTAAGTGGAGATGAGATGGGTGTTCTTATCGGTAAGAGAGGACAGACTTTAGATTCTTTACAGTACTTAATTTCACTTGTTGTTAACAAGGGAGCAAATGAGTATATTCGTGTTAAGGTTGATACAGAGAACTACAGACAGAGACGTAAGGATACATTAGAGAACCTTGCTAAGAATATTTCTTATAAGGTTAAGAGAACAAAGAGAGCAGTTTCTCTTGAGCCAATGAATCCATACGAGAGAAGAATCATTCATTCAGCTTTACAGAATGACAGATATGTTACAACACATAGCGAAGGTGAAGAGCCATTCAGACGTGTAGTAGTTACATTAAAGAGATAATAATAGAATGGGCGTTTGTCGGAAATATCCGATAAGCGCCTCTTTTTATGGATTTCTTCAGTATAGTGCATATTGAAAATGTTTGTTAAATGATATACAATAAAACCGATTATGGTTTGTTTTAGGAAAAAGGTGCCAAAATGAAAACAGATACAATTGCTGCGATTGCAACTGCGGTCAGTGATTCTGGAATTGGAATCATCAGATTAAGCGGTGAAGAAGCTATTGAGATAGCTGACAAAGTATATCGTTCGAAAAATGGAAAGAAAAAATTATCTGAGGTAGAAAGTCATACGATACATTATGGCTTTATTTATGATGCAGATGAGATGATAGATGAGGTAATGGTCGCAGTAATGAAAGCACCAAATACCTATACAAGGGAGAATACGGTGGAGATTGATTGTCACGGTGGTATTCTTGTAATGAATAGAATTCTTGAAGTGGTATTGAAGAATGGATGCCGTCTTGCTGAGCCTGGTGAGTTTACAAAGAGAGCCTTTTTAAATGGAAGAATTGATTTATCCAAAGCGGAAGCGGTTATGGATATTATTCATTCCAAGAATGAATTTGCGTTGAAGAGTTCCGTGAATCAGTTAAAGGGTTCTGTTTCTAATAAGGTTCGTTCTTTGAGGGATGAGCTTATTTATGAGATTGCTTTTATTGAGTCAGCGTTAGATGACCCTGAGCATATTAGCTTGGACGGCTATCATGACAGATTAGAAGAAAAGACACATCACATTATTAACGAATTAGACAGATTAATCAAAAGTGCTGACAATGGCAAGATGCTTAAGGATGGTATCAATACTGTAATTGTTGGAAAGCCAAATGCAGGTAAATCTTCTTTATTAAATGTATTGGTAGGAGAGGATAAAGCAATTGTAACCAGTGTGGCAGGAACTACCAGAGATGTATTGGAAGAGTCAATTAAGCTGCATGGTGTTGGATTAAATATGATAGATACAGCGGGTATTCGAGATACTGAGGATGAGGTTGAGAAAATCGGTGTTGAAAAGGCTAGAAAGTACGCAGGTAATGCGGATTTAATTATATATGTAGTGGATTCCTCCAAACCCTTGGATGAGAATGATGATGAGATTATCAGATTAATAGCAGATAAGAAGTGCATTGTTTTATTGAATAAGACAGACCTTGAGCAGGTTGTAATGCAGGAAGAGCTTGAGAAGAAGTTTAATGACTGTGGTTCTTTGAATGGTAATCTATATAGAATGATTAAGACATCTACTAAGGAGAATACAGGAATCGAAGAGTTTGAGAATACCATTAAAGATATGTTTTTTGATGGTAAGATTGCAATTAATGATGAGATTTATATTACGAACCAAAGACATAAGGAAGCTTTGCAGGAAGCTTTGGATAGTATGAATATGGTTTTAGGTAGTCTTGATATGGATATGCCAGAGGATTTTTATTCGATTGATTTGATGAGTGCTTATGCGGCACTTGGTAGAATTATAGGTGAAGAGGTTGGAGAGGATTTGGTAAATGAAATCTTTTCTAAGTTCTGTATGGGCAAATAGAATGAGAGGTTAGGAAGTATGCCTGAGATTAGAGAAAAAGTTGATGTATGTGTAATTGGTGCGGGACATGCAGGCTGTGAGGCGGCTCTTGCTTGTGCGCGTATGGGATTAGAGACAGTAATATTTACGGTAAGTGTTGACAGTATTGCACTTATGCCATGTAATCCGAATATTGGTGGTTCTTCTAAGGGACATTTGGTACGCGAGTTAGATGCACTTGGCGGCGAGATGGGTAAGAATATTGATAAGACCTTTATCCAGTCTAAGATGTTAAATGTATCTAAAGGTCCTGCAGTTCATTCACTTCGTGCTCAGGCTGACAAGTCAGATTACACCAGAAGTATGAGAAATGTTCTTGAGAATCAGGAGCATTTGACTATCAAGCAGGCAGAGATTACAGAGCTTTTATATGAAGAGTTACCTGAGAAGGACGAGCTTGCAACGAAAAAAATTACAGGTGTTAAGACTTATACTGGTGCCATTTATGAGGCAAAGGCAGTTATTTTGTGTACGGGTACTTATCTGAAAGCAAGATGTCTTTGCGGTGAAGCGATTACTTATACAGGACCAAATGGTTTACAGGCAGCAAATTATCTGACGGATTCTCTGATTAAGATGGGAATAGAGATGCGCAGATTCAAGACAGGTACGCCTGCAAGAATGGATAAGCGTTCGATTGATTTTTCTAAGATGGAAGAGCAGCTTGGAGATGAAAGAGTTGTACCATTTTCGTTTTCGACCAATCCTGAGGATGTGCAGATTGAACAGATTTCATGCTGGCTGACCTATACCAATGAAAAGACACATGAGATTATTAGAGGAAACCTTGACCGCTCACCTATTTATGCAGGTGTTATCGAGGGAACAGGACCAAGATACTGTCCGTCCATTGAGGATAAGGTAGTTAAGTTTGCTGATAAGGAAAGACATCAGGTATTTATTGAGCCTGAGGGAAGATATACCAATGAGATGTATGTTGGCGGTATGAGTTCTTCATTACCTGAGGATGTGCAGCTTGCAATGTATCGAACAGTTCCAGGACTTGAGAATTGTAAGATTGTAAGAAATGCATATGCGATTGAGTATGACTGTATTAATCCAGGGCAGCTTTATTCTACATTACAGTTTAAGGATGTTGTGGGATTATATAGTGCAGGACAGTTCAATGGAAGCAGCGGATATGAGGAAGCTGCTGTACAGGGCTTAATTGCGGGTATGAATGCGGGCTTATTCCTTCAGGGAAAAGAGCAGATTGTACTTGACCGTTCACAGGCTTATATTGGTGTTTTAATAGATGATTTGGTAACAAAGGAGAACTTTGAGCCATATCGAATGATGACTTCAAGAGCAGAGTATAGATTATTATTAAGACAGGATAATGCTGATTTAAGGTTAAGAAAGATTGGATATGAGGCTGGTCTGATTACCAAGGAGCAGTATGACTATGTATGTCAGAAAGAGAAGCTGATTGAAGAGGAGATTGCCAGATTAGAACAGACTAAGGTTGGTGCAAATAAGCAGATTCAGGATTTCCTTGAAAGAAATGGAAGTACATCTCTTAAAACAGCAGCTTCATTGGCAGAGTTAATATGCAGACCTGAGCTTTCTTATGAGATGTTAGAAGAGATTGATACAGAGAGAAAGCCATTAAGTGCTGATGTTATAGAGCAGATTAATATTAATGTAAAATATGATGGTTATATCAAGAGACAGTTGAAGCAGGTAGAGCAGTATAAGAAGCTGGAAAAGAAGATGATACCTGCAGATATTGATTATGATGCGATTGGTAGTCTAAGATTAGAGGCAAGACAGAAGCTTAAGAAGTTTAGACCAGTTTCTGTAGGGCAGGCTTCCCGTATCAGTGGAGTTTCTCCTGCAGATGTATCAGTAATTCTTGTATATCTTGAGCATTACAGACAGAACAGAGAGAAATAGTATAAGAAAGGATATTTTATGAATTCATATAATACCGCGACATTGGAGAAGGGGCTTAAGGAATTAGGACTTTCTCTAACAGATAAGCAGGTTGAGCAGCTTTTACAATACTATGAGTTATTAATTTCCTGGAATGAAGTAATGAATCTTACTGCAATTACTGAGTTTGAAGAGGTATGTGTAAAGCATTTTATAGATAGCCTCTCATTATGTAAGGCATATGATTGTACAAAGGAAGTATCGGTTATTGATATTGGTACAGGCGCAGGATTTCCAGGTATTCCGTTAAAGATAGCATTTCCGAATATGAAGATTACTTTGTTGGATTCGCTTGGAAAAAGAGTGAAGTTTCTTAATGAAGTAATAGCGCAGTTAGGTTTAAAGGATATCGAAGCAATTCATGGCAGAGCAGAGGATTTTGCTAAGCCGCAGATGCTTCGCGAAAGCTTTGATTTGTGTGTATCAAGAGCAGTAGCAAATCTTGCTACACTTTCTGAATACTGTATGCCTTATGTTAAGGTAGGAGGTCAGTTTATTTCTTATAAATCTGAGAAGATTGTTGAAGAGATGAAGACAGCAGGTAAAGCGATTGCTGTTTTGGGCGGTGAGGTTATCGCCCAGAACGAGTTCACACTTCCTTGTTCGGATATTTATAGAAATCTCTTTGTTATCAAGAAGAGTAAGGTAACGCCTAAGAAATATCCTCGCAAAGCAGGATTGCCATCTAAGGAGCCGATTGCATAGCTATGGATGATAAGAAGAAAATTATTTCCTTGCAGGAGCAGGAGCAAAGAAGAATTGCCAATGATTTGCATGATACAACTGTGCAGGAGTTAGTTCATTTATCACAGCAGTTAGAATTGGCTCAGGCATATATGGATAAGGATATGATTCAGGCGAAGTTGGAGATATCTTCTGCAAGGAGGAATATAAAAAGTATTATTCAAAATATGCGGGATACTATATATCAGCTACGACCAATGTCATTTGATGATTTGGGTTGGAAGCTGGCATTAGAAAGATTACAGCAAGAGATTCAAGATAAAAGTGACACGAGTGTCATATTTAATATTGATGATTTAGAAGGAGTAGACCATCTTATATTAATTTCTATATATCGAATCTTGAAGGAGGCTTGTGTCAATGTTTATAAGCATGCCTGTGCAAGTGAACTTGTTGTGAGTATTAAGAAATGCGAAGAGAATATAGATATCATTATTAGGGATAATGGTAGAGGATTTGATGTTAATAAGGTAAGAGATAATCATTTTGGTTTACAAATGATGAAAGAGAGAGTTGAATTGTTATCTGGCACTATGAAAATTGATTCAACAGGAGAAGGGACTGTGATTCATATTAATATTTCATATGTCTGATAAAAGGGAAAGGTATAGGTAATTAAATTGAGTATTAAGGTAATGATAGCCGATGATCATAAAATGATTAGAGAGGGCTTGAAAAAGTTATTGGAGTTAACTGGTGAAGTAGAGGTTATTGAAGAAGCTGATAATGGAAAAGAGTGTTTGAAAAAGCTTCGAGATGCTAAGCCTGATGTTTTGTTATTAGATATTAATATGCCAGTCATGAATGGACTTGAAGTATTAGATAAATTAAAGAAAAAGAAGAGTAAGCAGAAGATATTAGTTCTTACTGTCCATAATGAGATAGAATATCTTTTAAAGGCTGTGGATATGGAGGTAGATGGATATTTGCTTAAGGATTCTGATTCTGCGGAATTATTAAGAGCTATCCAGACAGTAGAGCAGGGAGAGAAGTTTATTCAGCCTGAACTTATTCCATTATTGAACTCTAAGTTAATTGCGAGAGATTCAGATATGGAGAAGTTAGATAAACTTTCTTATAGAGAGATTGAGGTTCTTAAGTTAGTTGCTATCGGTATGTTTAATAAGGATATTGGCAAGGAGCTTGATATCAGCGAACGTACAGTTAAGAATCATATGTCTAACATCTTTAAGAAGATAGAGTGTGATGATAGAACACAGGCTGCAGTCTTTGCAATTCGCAATGGACTTGTCAATGTTCATTAACTTACATATTATATTTACATAAAATGAAGCGATGTTTCACGTGAAACATCGCTTTTTTTGTATAGTCCGTATATCAAATTATATACTTCAATAAAAGGCATTAGGGGGTTAGAAATAAATATATTTAATATTATTCGAAAAGTTAAACGCTACGGATTAAGATTTTCTAAGCACTTTATTATAGTAATCCATTGTTGACGTAACCAGCGTACATTCGCCGTCCATGGCTCAAGTACGCTTTTCGGCAACGTCGTGTTGCCGAATTACAGTTTATTGATAAAGTGCTAAGAAAAACTAACATCCTTCGCAATACTTTTCTCTATAACATGTAAATATATTTGTATTTGTGTAAGTAGAGCCTTTTATTGAAGTATATAAGCTTTTGATATACTCACTCACAATAAATAATATAAAATACTTTCAATATTATTACCATAGGTTACAGAACAATCTCAATATTCTTAGTCAAAGAAATAGTAATATAAGTAATTAGTATAGAACATTGACAATAATTGATTTCCATAATGTATCAAGCATCTCTATATCTATGTTTCACGTGAAACATTGCTCTCATTATATTGTATAAACCTAATCTATGTAGTCAACGGTAATGCAATTACATAAAAAGAATAAAAAACACAAGAAATTAACATAAGAATAAGAAATCATCCTAGCATATCGGAGATAATAATGTTATAATCATAGAATAGACTTAGTTACAAAAAGGGATTCTGTTTGGAAGGGCATAGGATAGCGTAATGGGAAGAATTATAGCGATTGCAAATCAGAAGGGTGGAGTTGGTAAGACAACAACTTCGATTAATTTATCAGCGTGTATTGCTGCAAAGGGTAAGAAGGTTCTGGTAATTGATATTGACCCGCAGGGAAATACGACAAGTGGATATGGTATTGAGAAGAATGAATTGGAAAATACTATTTATGAATTGATTTTGGGAGATTGTTCAGTAGAAGATTGTATTTTGAAGAATGTCATTCCAAATGTATCAATTCTTCCATCGAATGTTAATCTTGCGGCTGCGGAAATTGAACTGATAGGTGTAGAACGTAAGGAATATATTTTGCGTAATGAGATAGATTGGGTGAAGGATAGATATGATTACATTATCATCGATTGTCCACCATCTTTGAGTTTGCTTACCGTTAATGCTATGACAACTGCAGACTCTGTATTAGTACCAATACAGTGCGAGTATTATGCATTAGAGGGATTAAGTCAGTTAATTCATACTGTGAATCTGGTAAAGGAACGATTGAATCCTGATTTGGAGATGGAGGGAGTTGTATTTACGATGTACGATTCCAGAACAAATCTTTCTGCTCAGGTAGTAGAGAATGTTAAGAGTCATTTGAAACAGAAGGTTTATAATACATTAATTCCAAGAAATATCAGACTTGCAGAGGCACCAAGTTATGGTCAGCCAATTAATATATATGATCCGAAGTCAACAGGAGCTGAAAGCTATATGTCTCTTGCCGCAGAGGTGATTAATAGAAGGGGGTAACACATGGCAGTTAAAAAAGGATTGGGAAAAGGACTGGATGCTCTGATTTCAGCAGAGGCAATGCCAATATCGTCTAAAAAGTCGGAGAGTATGGAAGGCGCAGAGACAATTGTTAAGATTACAAAGGTAGAGCCTAACAGAGAACAGCCAAGAAAGTTCTTTGACGAAGATGCATTACAGGAGTTGGCAGATTCTATCAAACAGTTTGGTTTGTTGCAGCCGATTCTGGTTCAGAATAGAGGCGATTATTACGAGATTATAGCGGGAGAGCGCCGTTGGAGAGCAGCTAAGCTTGCTGGTTTAAAGGAAGTTCCTGTTATTATTCGTGATTATTCGGAGCAGGAGATAGTAGAGATTTCTTTGATAGAGAATATTCAAAGAGAGAATCTGAATCCGATTGAAGAAGCAATGGCATATAAGAAGCTTTTAACAGAGTTTAATCTAAAGCAGGACGAAGTGGCTGAGCGAGTATCCAAGAGTAGAACAGCAGTAACGAACAGTATGAGATTGTTGAAGCTTTGTGATACCGTACAGCAGATGATTGTAGATGATATGTTATCTACGGGACATGCCAGAGCTTTGATTCCGATAGAGAATGAGGAGCAGCAGATACAGCTTGCACAGAAGATTTTTGATGAGAAGTTGAGTGTAAGAGAAGTAGAGAAGCTGGTTAAGAATGTATTAAAGCCAGAGAATAAGAAGCCAAAGGAAGAGGTTTTGAAGAATCTGACATACATTTATCAGGATATAGAGAATAAACTGAAGGAATCCATGAGTAGAAAGGTTGCCGTTACAGCCAAGGGAAAGAACGGTGCAGGTAAGATTGAGATCGAGTTTTACTCGAATGAAGACCTGGAAAGATTATATGAATTCCTGACAAATATGAAAACTTAATAGAGGACAAGAGGAGAAAACCAATGAATAGTAATTTTTTTAATATGATAGGACTTGGAAATGTTGACATAGGATATCTATTCCTTGGTCTTGCGATTACATGTGTAATATTACTCATATTGCTGATTGTAGCATTTGCAAAGATTAACAGCTTTACTAAGAAATACAAGAAGTTCATGCAGGGGAAGAACGCCAGCAGTCTTGAGAAGGATATTATGGCACTTTATGAGGATAATACATTCATAAAGACAAGCATGGAAACGCATAAGAAGCAGATTAAAGATTTATATCAGAAGCATGAAACAACATTTCAGAAGATGGGACTTGTAAAGTACGATGCATTTAAGGAGATGGGGGGTAAGCTCAGCTTCGCAGTAGCTATATTGGATGAAAAGGATAATGGATTTATTATCAATTCAGTACATAGTGGTGAAGGCTGCTATTCATATTCTAAGAGAATCAAAAATGGAACATCAGAAATTCCATTAAGTACAGAAGAGAAGGTTGCAATTGAAAGAGCGACGGGGAAGGAAACAACTCCAGACGCAGAGTAAATACAAAAGGGGTAAAGACTATGAGATTAGTGACTGTAGAAGATATTAAGGCAGGAGATATTCTTGCAAAGGATGTACTTTTAGAAGATTATACAATTTTGTTAGGTAAGGGAACAGAATTAAAGGATGCATATATTGAAAAGTTAAGAGATTTGAATATTGTTACCGTATATATCGAAGAGACACAGGAAGATGACTCGCGCTTGTCGCTTGAAGAGATTACCATTCTTCGAGAGGATGTAGAGGAAAAGGTCAAGAATAAGGTAAAGGATATTCTTGAGCTGCATGTATACCAGAAGACAGAAGGCTTAAAAGAAATTGGAGATGCTGCACAGAAGGTTATTTCTAATATTTTGTCTGATAAAGCTGTGGTGGAGAAGGTATATGATGTCAAAGAAAGAAGTGCGGATATCTATGAGCACTCATTAACAATTTGTACAATTGCAACACTCATAGCATTAAAATTAGAACTTACAGAGAAAGAAATTTATGACATCGGTGTCAGTTCTCTACTACATGATTTGGGATTACGTTATCTGGTTCTTCATTATGAGGATCAGGATATTAATTTGCTTCCTGCAAAGGACCAGGAGGAATACAGAAAGCATCCTATTTATGGATACACAGCAGTGAAAAAGGAATCTTGGATTTCCGAGGAAGCTAAGAATCTTGTTTTAAGTCATAAGGAGCATATTGATGGTTCAGGCTATCCAATGGGTACAGAAGTAGTATCCAGAAGTGCGCAGATTATTGGTGTATGTGATGAATTTGACGAGATGATTTGTGGTATTGGAAAGGCAAGAGTGCGAGTACATGAAGCTATTAGTACGATTCGTAATTATAGCGGCATTTGGTTTGAAGATGATATTGTAAAAGCATTTTTAGGCCTGATTGCAGTATATCCTGCTGGTTCTAAGGTAATGACCAATCAGAAGGAGTTAGCTGTCGTTATGCGACAGAATCCTCACTTTCCTGAAAGACCTGTGCTTCGTGTTATTTCAGACAGATTTGGACAGCCAATTAAGGAAGAGAAGATTATTGATTTAGTAAAAGATACAACCGTAGTAATACAACAGGTTGTCAAATAAATAAGTTTTATTTAGGAGGAGTCTAGCGATGATAGACATTAAGTTTTTAAGAGAAAATCCAGAGGTGGTAAAGGAGAATATTAAGAAAAAGTTCCAGGACCACAAGTTACCACTTGTAGATGAAGTAATTGTATTAGATGCAGAGGCAAGAAAGACTCAGCAGGAAGCGGATAATCTTCGTGCTGAGAGAAATAAATTATCTAAGCAGATTGGTGCTTTGATGGCACAGGGTAAGAAGGAAGAGGCTGAAGAGGTTAAGAAGCAGGTATCTGCTCAGGGCGCTAAGCTTGAAGCTTTAGAGGTACAGGAAAAAGAATTGAATGAGAAGGTAACTAAGATTATGATGACAATTCCTAACATCATTGATCCAAGTGTACCAATCGGTAAGAACGATGAGGAGAACGTAGAGGTTCAGAAGTACGGTGAGCCATTTGTTCCAGATTTTGAGATTCCATATCATACAGATATTATGGAGAAGTTAAAGGGTATCGACTTAGACAGCGCAAGAAAGGTAGCTGGTAATGGTTTCTATTATTTAATGGGAGATATCGCAAGACTTCATTCAGCAGTTATTTCATATGCAAGAGATTTCATGATTGACAGAGGCTTCACATATTGCATTCCTCCTTTCATGATTCGTAGTAATGTAGTTACAGGTGTAATGAGCTTTGATGAGATGGATGCCATGATGTATAAGATTGAGGGAGAGGACCTTTTCTTAATCGGAACAAGTGAGCATTCTATGATCGGTAAGTTTATTGATACCATTATTCCTGAGGCTGAGCTTCCTCACACATTAACAAGCTATTCACCTTGCTTTAGAAAGGAAAAGGGTGCGCATGGCTTAGAGGAAAGAGGCGTATATAGAATTCATCAGTTTGAGAAGCAGGAAATGATTGTTGTATGTAAGCCAGAGGAGTCACCAATGTGGTTCGATAAGTTATGGCAGAATACAGTAGATTTATTCCGTACACTTGATATTCCTGTTCGTACATTAGAGTGCTGCTCAGGTGACCTTGCAGATCTTAAGGTTAAGTCTATCGACGTAGAAGCATGGTCTCCAAGACAGAAGAAGTACTTTGAGGTAGGAAGCTGCTCTAACTTAGGTGATGCACAGGCTAGAAGATTAAAAATCCGTGTAAATGGAGAAAATGGAAAGTACTTTGCACATACATTGAATAATACAGTAGTAGCTCCACCTAGAATGTTGATTGCTTTCCTTGAGAATAACCTTTGTGAAGATGGTTCTATCAAGATTCCAGAAGCACTCAGACCATATATGGGCGGAAAGTCTAAGATTGAGGTAAAATAATACTTTTAGACGATATTTTGCAACAGAGGTGATTTTTTTGCACAGATATTTAAGAGCAATAGGATTTAGCGAGATTAAGAAGAAATCGCAATTACAATCACTACTTCAAAAGGTGATTCAGACAGTAGGTCTGACAGAGAAAAAGGGCTTTTTGGAAGGTGCATCAGGAAGAGATTTTGTAAGTGATGAAGATGATAATGTATATGCTGAATACTTTCTGGATCTTTGTGAGGATGCAGGTATCTGTGTGCGTGGCGAGATAGATGAGAATGGTAAGTTCGAGTACGAGTATTATTTTCCTTATATGAGAGGTAATCACATAAGCTCTCAGGAGGATGTGTCTATTGAACGTCATGCAGAGAAGGAATCCTATGCAGGGGTATGTGATGACCTTAAGGTAGGTATTTCTATCATTTTCTATCTGCAGAATATGGTGCCATATAAGAGATTACAGGCTATGAACCGTTTGCCGATAAGCGGAACCACCCTAGTATTGGGTGGCTTATCGGTAAATGGTATGATTATGATGCCGATTATCAAGAATGAGCGTGATAAGCGAAGAGTGCAGAAAGCATCTCAGGACCGCAACCAGCTCATAGCCCAGGCAAGAATGGGTGATGAAGAGGCAATCGAAAGTCTGACATTGGAAGATATGGATACCTATACAGTTATCTCCCGTAAGATTCAGAAGGAAGATGTATTCAGTTTGGTAGATACCTACTTTATGCCTTATGGTGTAGAGTGTGACCAGTATTCTGTATTGGGCGAGATTCTGGAAGTATCAATAGAGAAGAATGTCCTGACCAAGGAAGAGGTTGTAATCATGACCTTGGAGTGTAATGAACTGACTTTATCTGTCTGCATTAATAAGAAGGACTTATTCGGAGAGCCAGCAGTTGGCAGACGCTTCAAGGGTGTTATCTGGCTACAGGGATATATTAATTTTCCTGAGTAATGAAACGTAATCATTTGTTGACATAATAATTTGTTGCAAATGAGCAAACTTTTGATATAATAAATAAGTGACCACTGCGATGAGGGCTAAACCTCAAAGTACGTCATATGTTTCCTTAGTTAAATGGATATAACGGGGTCCTCCTAAGACTCAATTGTGGGTTCGATTCCCGCAGGGAACATTTATTTTTGAAAGCATCTAAAATTTTTAAATTTAGGTGCTTTTTTTGTAACAAAACATATAGGAAAAATCGTTATTATTAATATAGGGCAAAAGATAAGGAAGTCTAAAATGATATTTTTAATGCTGATAGATACAGAAGAGGATAAAAGAAAATTCGTGATTCTGTATGAGAAATATAGAAATCTAATGATGAAGGTTGCATATGACGTGCTACATGACAGGTATCTAGCAGAGGATGCTGTGCATAGTGCCTTTGTAAAGGTAGCTAAAAGCATGGAAAAAATAGGCGAAGTAGATGCTTTGGAAACCAAGAGATACCTGATAGTCATTACAAAGAATGCGACTATAGATATGTATCGCAAGAGGAGTGCGCAAATGAAGAAGGAAATATACGTAGATGAGCTGGCAGAGAGTGAACAGCCTCTTACTTATATGGAAACAGATATAGATAATCGTATATTAGATATCCTAAAAAATCTCCCTGTGAAATACAGAGACGTATTCTTATTAAAATATTCAAGTCATATGGAAAATAAAGAGATAGCCCAAGTACTTAGAATTACCGAAGGCAATGTCAGACAAAGATTAGCCAGAGGGAAGGAAATGATACAGAAAGCAATCAATAGTCTGGAGGATGGAGCAGATGAAACGAGTGGAAGTAACGGACCAGTGGTTATATAAATATATGCCCGTTGTGGATGAAGCAATTATTCAGGAATTAGAAGATAACATAGAAGAATATGAATTCTCAGATAGGTTTGAACGTAAGATGAAGAAGCTTATGTGGCAGGAAGCACATTCGTGGATAGGAAGCTTTGTTAAATACGCAAAGAGAGTAGCGATACTATTTGGATGTATTATAGGTTCAATGTTTGTGATAACGATGAGTGTGGAGGCATATCGAGTAAAGTTCTTTGAGACACTGGAAACCTTGTTAAGTGACATGATTGAATATATATATTATGATGAGGAGGAAGAAGTAGAGTTTAAAATTCTAGAGCCGACTTATATACAATAGGGGTATCATATATATCAAGAAGAAATCATTTCAGAATATTCTATAAATTACATATATGAGAACACAGACAAGGAATGGATTACATGGAGACAACTGCAGGCGAATAGCGGTCTTACGGTAGGTGTT
>JAFUKJ010000011.1 GCA_017467805.1 Lachnospiraceae bacterium | reverse complement strand
TACACCAGATATGCTTGTATTTCATCAAAAAAGGTGTACAGGAGAGAAAAATAGCTGTGGTACACCAAAATACGTAATTCTCTAGATAATAGTTATAGGTGACACCATGCTACATTCGGAATTAGCACTTTGGGCTACTTCCTCATGTACGGCATCGCTGTATACATCTGAACACGAATATGCCTGCCTGTGAGCAAGCTCCCAGCAGTCAATTCAGTTCATCTGTGCATGGCTCAACTCACTTCAAATTTGGCTAATTACCTGTGCACACAACAAATCTGCTGTTATCCGCTACCTCAAGCTTTGCTCAACAAACCCGAATTATGATACATAGCTATAGAATTAGAGAGGAAAGTATTATACAATTATGTAAACAACTAATATGGGGATGATGTGATGAATAAGTTAACGGCGGCGAAATTGCTTGCAGTAGAGAAAGAGATGAATAAGTGAGCATGGATTGTAATGAGCAAGAGAAACAATTTGTAGATAAATATTTAAAGAATATTACATATGATGAATATGATAAGTTGATTCAATTATGTGATGCTTTATCTTTGGCGATGGGTTATTGTTATGCAGAGCAAAAGATGGTAAGTAGTGTAATGAAATTTGGCTTCAAAGATACTACAATAGCGAAATGGAAAGCAATTTTAGAGCTGAAACGATATTTTGATGGAATAATAAATGGAGATGTATATTCATTATTTCGATAGGTAACTTCATAGGGTGGGGAAGGAGATGGAGACAGATGAACTATTTATTTCAATCTGAAAATATAGATATTCGGCTGATGAATGATGATGATGAATTAACATTATGCCTGATAAAGGAATTATAAGATATCGAGCAAGCCAGTGATTTCAAATATGATATTGCTGGCTTAATTTTATGTTTATTTTTATTTAATAAATAATTCCAGAAAAGATTGTTGACAATAAAAACGATAAGTAGTAACCTAATACTTGTAAATGTTAGCACTCTTGTTGAATGAGTGCTAACAACCTGATTCGAAGAGAAAGGAAGTGACCCGTTTGGATTTAGATGAACGCAAATTGAAAATTCTACAGGCCATTATCCGTAATTATTTGGAGACAGGTGAACCTGTAGGAAGTCGAACGATATCCAAGTATACAGATTTGAATTTGAGTTCAGCGACGATACGAAACGAGATGGCAGATTTAGAAGAGCTTGGTTATATCATACAGCCTCATACATCTGCAGGGCGTATTCCATCGGATAAGGGCTATCGCTTATATGTTGACCAGATGATGCTTGAGAAGGAAGAACAGCTTAGCCAGGCAACACAGGAAGTCAAGGATATGCAGAAGCTTCTTCTTGAGAGAGAAGATAAGATGGAAGCGATATTGAAGCAGGTGGCGAAGATGCTGGCGGTGAACACCAACTATGCAACGATGATATCTGCACCGCAGGTTAAGGGAAACCGCTTGAAGTTTTTACAGATTTCCAAGTTGGATGAGACACAGCTTTTGGTTACTGTAGTAATTGAAGGTAATGTGATTAAGAATCATATGATTTCTGTAAATGAATTGCTGGATGATGAG
Source organism: Lachnospiraceae bacterium (assembly GCA_017467805.1). GTDB lineage: Bacteria > Bacillota > Clostridia > Lachnospirales > Lachnospiraceae > COE1. The sequence continues at coordinate 2,539 of JAFUKJ010000011.1, read as the reverse complement.
GCAATCTGGAAGCTGAATCTTCTATTAAATACGAATCTGAACGGACTACGCATCGAAGAGATTAATCTTGCGATGATAGCCAAGCTTAAGCAGCAGGCGGGCGTTTATGAGAATATTATAACAGCAATATTAGATACGATTTCAGAGGCATTGCAGAATGACGATGACATTGAGATTTACACCAGCGGTACTAATAATATTTTTAAGTATCCAGAGCTTGCAGACCAGCAGAGAGCCAGCGAGTTAATTACGACCTTTGAAGAGAAGCAGCTTTTGAATGAGCTGGTGCAGGAGACACTTACAGAAGAGAATAGCACAGGTATTCAGGTTTACATTGGTAATGAGACACCGATTCAGACGATGAAGGATTGCAGCGTGGTTACGGCAACCTATGAGTTGGAGGAGGGTGTCAAGGGAACGATAGGAATTATCGGACCTAGACGAATGGATTATGATAAGGTAATAAGTACCCTTAAGACTCTAAAGAGTCAGTTGGATACTTTGTATAAAAAGGATTAGAGAAAGGAACGGGAAAGAGTGGAAGAGAATAAGGAACAGATTTTAGAAGAAGAAACCACCCAGGACGAATCCGTAATTGATACAGAAGAGACAGTTAGTGAGACAGAGAATGCAGAGCAGGATTCTAATAAGGGTTCGGATAAGAAATCCGAGAAGAAGAAGCTGAAGGCTGAGAAGAAGGATAAAGAGAATAAGCTTCAGGAGAAGGTTGATGAGCTGGAAGACAGAGTAAAGCGTCAGATGGCAGAGTTTGATAACTTCAGAAAGCGTACCGAGAAGGAAAAGGCAGCAATGTTTGAAACTGGTGCAAGAAGCGTAATTGAGAAGATTCTTCCAGTAGTAGACAATTTTGAGAGAGGTTTGGGAGCTCTTTCAGAGGAAGAGAAAAAGCAGCCGTTTGCCGAGGGCATGAACATGGTTTACAAGCAGATGATGACGGAGCTTGAGAAGCTTGAGGTTAAGCCTATTGAAGCTGTTGGTTGTGAGTTTGACCCGAATCTTCATAATGCAGTAATGCAGGTAGAGAGCGATGAGTACGAGTCAGGAGTTATCGCACAGGAGTTACAGAGAGGTTATACTTACAGAGATACCGTAATCAGATACAGTATGGTAGCGGTAGTATCTTAGAATTAACAAAGCGTATATTATTTTATTTATTATAGGAGGATACAATCATGGGAAAAATTATTGGAATTGACTTAGGAACAACTAATAGCTGTGTAGCTGTTATGGAAGGTGGAAAGCCAACCGTTATCGCAAATACAGAGGGAGCTAGAACAACACCTTCTGTTGTAGCATTCACAAAGACAGGAGAGAGACTTGTTGGTGAGCCTGCAAAGCGTCAGGCTGTTACAAACGCAGAGAAGACTATTTCTTCTATCAAGCGTGATATGGGTACAGACAATGGCAGAACAATTGATGACAAGAAGTACTCTCCACAGCAGATTTCAGCTATGATTCTTCAGAAGTTAAAGGCAGACGCAGAGAATTATCTTGGTGAGAAGGTAACAGAGGCAGTTATTACTGTTCCTGCATACTTCAACGATGCTCAGCGTCAGGCTACAAAGGATGCAGGTAAGATTGCAGGTCTTGATGTTAAGCGTATCATCAACGAGCCTACAGCAGCAGCTCTTGCTTATGGTCTTGACAATGAGAAAGAGCAGAAGATTATGGTATACGATTTAGGTGGTGGTACATTCGACGTATCTATCATTGAAATCGGTGAAGGTGTTATTGAGGTTCTTGCTACATCTGGTGATAACAGATTAGGTGGAGATGACTTCGACGCTAAGATTACAGATTGGATGTTAGCTGAGTTCAAGAAGATGGAAGGTGTAGACTTATCAACAGATAAGATGGCACTTCAGAGATTAAAGGAAGCAGCTGAGAAGGCTAAGAAGGAATTATCTTCTGCAACAACAACAAATATTAATTTACCATTCATCACAGCTACAGCTGAGGGACCAAAGCATTTTGATATTAACCTCACAAGAGCTAAGTTTGATGAGTTAACACATGATTTAGTAGAGAGAACAGCTATCCCTGTACAGAATGCATTAAAGGATGCAGGTCTTACAGCTAGCGAGTTAGGTAAGGTATTATTAGTAGGTGGTTCTACACGTATTCCTGCAGTTCAGGATAAGGTAAAGGCACTTACAGGACAGGAGCCAAGCAAGACATTGAACCCAGATGAGTGTGTAGCACTTGGTGCTTCTATTCAGGGTGGTAAGCTTGCAGGAGATGCAGGTGCAGGCGAGATTCTTCTTCTTGACGTAACACCATTATCACTTTCAATCGAGACAATGGGTGGTGTTGCTACAAGATTAATCGAGAGAAATACAACTATTCCTACAAAGAAGAGCCAGATTTTCTCTACAGCAGCTGATAACCAGACAGCAGTTGATATCAACATTGTACAGGGTGAGAGACAGTTTGCTAGAGATAACAAGTCACTTGGACAGTTCAGACTTGATGGTATTCCACCAGCAAGACGTGGAGTTCCTCAGATTGAAGTTACATT
>JAFUKJ010000010.1 GCA_017467805.1 Lachnospiraceae bacterium | reverse complement strand
GTTTACACTGCTTCATGCGCTGATTCAGGCATATGTGTTGACAATGCTGACGGCATTGTTTTATGGAGAGGTTTCAGAATCTCATCAGAAAAATGATTAAGTATCGAATATTGGAGGTTAGAACAATGAAAGTAATTAGTAAAGTAACTAAAAAAGGTATTTTAGCAGTTTTAATGTTGATGATATTATTTGCAATTCCTACAACTGTTTATGCAGCAGGTAATGGAGAAGCTGAGGTTGCAGCACAGGCAGAAGAAGAGAATGATTCTGTTGGAGATAAGGCTATGGCAGCAGCAATAGCAGTTGGTCTGGCGGCAGCAGGTGGTGCTATTGGTATGGGTATGTCAATTGCAAAGTCTGTTGACGGTATTTCACGCCAGCCTGAGGCAGAAGGAAAGATAAGAACTACGTTGATGCTTGGTCTTGTTTTTGTGGAGACGGCAATTATTTATGCATTGGTTGTTGCGATATTGATAATCTTCGTTATGTAAAGGAAGGTGATTGTAATGAATCTTCCATTGAATATTGACTGGCAGCAGATATTTTTGCATTTGTTTAATTTTGTAATTCTTGCGACAGGATTGTATCTGTTGCTTTATAAGCCTGTAAAAGATTTTATGGATAAACGTGCTGAGTACTATCGCAGTATGGATGAGGAAGCCAAGACAAAGCTCTCTGAGGCAGAAACGATGAAAGAGGAATATGAAAATCGCTTAAAACAAGCGGATAGTGAAATCTCTAAGCGTGAAGCAGTAGCGGTAGAAGCCATGAGACAAAATAAAGAAAAAGAGATACAGCAGGCGAAGAAAGAGGCTGAAAAAATTGTTTTGGAGGCAAAAAAGGAAGCAGAAAGAGAACATGACAGAATTGTAGACGATGCGCAGAAGGAAGTGGCAGACATGGTTACGATAGCAACCGAAAAGCTTCTTTTGCAGTCTACAGCAGCTGAGGCATTTGAACAGTTCCTTGATGCTGCGGAGAGGAGTGTGCAGAGTGAATAATCAAATGACCGAGAAGGTTGCGGCAAAATTATATTCAGCAGCTCCACCAAGTGAAGAACAGGAAAAGCGTTTTTTGTCCTTCTTAAAAGGAAAATATCATTCAGATATTACAATAGAATGGGTACAGCATGATGGATTTCCAGGCGGTTTTCGCCTTGAAGTGGGAACCCAGATATACGATTGGAGCGTAAATGGACGTTTCCAGCAGTTAAAGGATACCTTAGCCCGCGTTCCTGATAAGAATGGAAATGTAGTTCCATTGATAAAGGAAGCATTGGAAAACTGGACACCTGAGGCATTGGCACAGGAGGTTGGTATCGTACAGACTGTGGGGGATGGCATTGTTGTAGTCAGTGGATTAGAGAATACCTTTTATGGAGAGATTCTGATATTCTCATCAGGAATCAGAGGAATGGTTCAGGATCTTAGAAGAAATGAAGTAGGTTGTATTCTCTTTGGTGACGATGGAGAAATCAGCGAAGGTGATACCGTCAGAAGAACAGGAAAAATGGCAGGTATGCCTGTAGGAAACGAGTTCGTAGGAAGAGTCGTGGATGCCTTGGGAAATCCAATTGATGGTAAGGGGCAGATAAAAGAGGAAGACTACTATCCGATAGAAGCACCTGCACCAGGAATTGTTGACAGGCAGCCTGTAAATGAACCAATGGAAACAGGATTATTAGCGATTGATGCGATGTTTCCGATTGGGCGCGGTCAGCGAGAACTGATTATAGGTGACAGACAAACTGGAAAAACAGCAATTGCCATTGATACAATTCTGAATCAAAAGGGAAAAGATGTAATTTGTATCTATGTTGCAATAGGTCAGAAGGCAAGCTCGGTTGCGCAGCTGGTTGAAAATCTTCGTAAGCGGGAGGCATTGGACTACACAATTGTGGTGAATGCTTCTGCAAGCGACCCAGCACCGCTTCAATATATAGCACCATATGCAGGCTGTGCATTAGGTGAATATTTTATGAATCAGGGAAGAGATGTCCTAATTGTTTATGATGATTTGTCAAAGCATGCCGTTTGCTATCGTTCCTTAAGCTTGCTGTTAGAGCGTTCACCAGGACGTGAAGCGTATCCTGGAGATGTATTTTATCTACATTCAAGATTATTAGAGCGAGCAGCACATTTATCAGAGGAAAAAGGAGGCGGCAGTATGACAGCACTCCCTATTGTAGAAACACAGGCAGGAGATGTATCTGCCTATATTCCTACTAATATTATCTCCATTACAGATGGTCAGATTTTCCTGGAAAGTGATTTGTTTTTCTCAGGCCAGCGTCCTGCTGTTAATGTAGGACTTTCCGTATCCCGTGTAGGTGGAGATGCGCAGACAAAGGCTATGAAGAGTGCTGCTGGTACGATTCGTCTGGATTTGGCGCAATATCGTGAAATGGAAGTTTTTACGCAGTTTTCAAGTGATTTGGATGAGGCAACAAAGAACCGTCTGAACTATGGAGAGGGCTTGATGCGTTTGTTGCGACAGCCGCAATATCATCCGATGAAGCAATACGAACAGGTAATTATACTTGTGACAGCATTGGGACATATTATGCAGCAGGTTCCGATAAAGAGTCAGAAGGAATTTACCCAGCAGCTGCTTGAACACTTTAAGAGAAGAGAAAGTGCTTTATGTGAGGAAATTGAGTCAACAGGCACTTTGACACCTGAAAACCGACAGAAGATATTGGATGTTTCATCAGAATTTTGTAAAGAAATTTTGAATCAAAATAAGATGTAGGATGGTGATAGGTGTGGCATCTGCGAAGGAAATTAAGAATAGAATTAACAGTGTAAAAAACACGCAAAAAATTACAAATGCCATGTACATGATTGCATCGACCAAAATGCGGAAAGCCAAAGGTGAACTTGACCAGACACGACCATATTTTAATGCGCTGCAGGGAGAGATTAAGAGAATATTTCGAACAGCAGGAGATGTTGACAGCAAGTATTTTTATCCATCAGATGAGCATAAAGGCTTGGATGGAACTTATGGTTGTTTGGTTATTACCGCAGATAAAGGACTTGCAGGTGCGTATAATCAGAATGTTTTAAAGGAAGCATACCGACTATACACTGAGCATCCTGATTTGAAGCTGTTTGTTGTAGGAGAATATGGAAGACAGTTTTTCTTAAAGCATAATATTCCAATTGAGCGAAGCTTTCTTTATACAGCACAGAATCCTACCATGCAGAGAGCAAGGGAAATCGGAGATATTCTGCTGGAAAGCTTTAATGACGGAAAGCTGGACAAAATCTTTATTGTATATACGGATTTGGTAGGTGGAATGGAAGCAGAAGCGAAGTCAACAAGATTGCTTCCATTTCATCGAAAACAATTTGCATCATCTGCAAATGAAAAAACAGTTTCTGTACCATTTGAGTTCCTTCCATCTATATCAATGGTTTTGGATAATATAATGGAGAGCTATTTATCAGGATACATATACAGTGCATTAATAGATAGTTTTTGTAGTGAGCAGACTGCGCGAATGGCAGCTATGAATTCTGCTAATCAAAATGCAGAGAAGATATTGGAGGAATTATCCGTTCAGTATCATCTGATGCGACAGGCTGCAATTACACAGGAGATTACGGAAGTATCTTCTGGTGCAAAGGCACAGAAAAAGAAGAAGAAAAAGGAAGTGATATAGGTGAATGAAGGAAAGATTGTACAAATATCAGGTCCTGTAGTAGATGTGGAGTTTGAAGCAGGAAGACTACCTAAGATAAAGGAAGCACTTACTGTTACAGTAGATGGCAAAGAAAGAGTCATGGAAACAGCTCAGCATATTGGAAATGGAGCTGTCAGATGTATCATGCTTGCTGAAAGTGAAGGGCTTGCAAGAGGAATGTCGGTAAAAGCTTCAGGAAGCGGTATCAGCGTACCTGTAGGAAAATGTACCCTTGGGCGAATGTTTAATGTATTAGGTAAGCCTATAGATGGAGAAGCGGATGTTTTGGAAACTGAGGAGCGTTGGAACATTCATCGAAAGGCACCTTCATTTGAGGCACAAAGTCCTGCAGTTGAAATTCTGGAAACGGGTATTAAGGTAATTGATTTATTGGAGCCTTATCCAAAGGGAGGAAAAATAGGACTTTTTGGTGGTGCAGGAGTTGGTAAGACCGTTTTGATTCAGGAACTGATTCATAATGTGGCGATGGAGCATGGCGGATATTCTATTTTTACAGGTGTTGGTGAGAGAAGCCGTGAAGGTAATGACCTTTGGAAGGAAATGCACGATAGCGGCGTTATAGATAAGACAGCCATGGTATTTGGACAGATGAATGAGTCTCCTGGAGTTCGTATGCGAGTTGCACTTACTGGCTTGACAATGGCAGAATATTTCAGAGACCAGGAAAATAGAGATGTGCTTTTGTTTATTGATAATATTTTCCGATTTGTACAGGCAGGAAGTGAGGTATCAACACTGTTAGGACGTATGCCGTCAGCGGTAGGTTATCAGCCGACTCTGGCAGAGGAAATGGGTAATTTGCAGGAACGAATTACCTCTACACAAAAGGGTTCTGTAACCTCAGTACAGGCAGTTTACGTTCCTGCTGATGACTTGACAGACCCTGCGCCTGCAACGACATTTGCACATTTGGACGCAACTACTGTTTTATCCAGAAAGATATCTGAACAGGGAATTTACCCGGCGGTAGACCCATTAGAGTCCTCCTCTAGAATATTGGAAGCAGACATTGTAGGAGAAGAACACTATCAGGTTGCGAGAAGCGTACAGGAGATCCTGCAAAAATACAGAGAGTTACAGGATATTATCGCCATATTAGGTATGGAGGAATTAGGTGACGAGGATAAGCAGATTGTAACACGAGCAAGAAAAATTCAGAGATTCCTTGCACAGCCAATGCATGTTGCTGCGAAATTCACAGGTATGCCTGGTGTATACGTTCCTCTAAAAGAGACGATTCGCGGATTTAAAGCAATTGTGTCAGGCGAAATGGATGATTATCCTGAAGCAGCATTTTATAACGTTGGAACGCTTGATGATGTGATTAAGAAAGCGCAAAGTATGGAAGAGGGTGGCATCTGATGAGTACCTTTCAGGTTAATATTTTAGCAGCAGACAGACCCTTTTATCAGGGAGAATGTGAAGCGTTAAAAATACCTACAGTAGAAGGTCTGTATGGAATATTGTCTTATCATAGAAATATGATAGCAGCGATTGTCCCTGGAACATTATACTATAAACTGCCAGGACAGGAAGAACAAATGGCTGCTGTTTCAGAAGGCATGATTAAAGTAGAAGATAATGAAGTATTAGTATTAGTTGACTCAGCAGAGCGCCCTGAGGATATTGATGAAATTAGAGCAAAACGTGCAGCAGATGCGGCGAAGGAAGCAATTCTGCAGAAGAAAAGCATACAGGAATACCGCTCAGCACAGGCACATCTTGCCAGAGCAATCAACAGACTTAAGGTTAAGAATCATTATCATGATTTGGGCGAAGGACCTAAATGATGAAAGAAACTACAACCGTCCTGAAAGGATGGCTGTAGTTTCTTTTGTTATAAAGTGCATATATCCACTAATTTAGTCTTCTCAGGTATATAATCCATAGCAAGAATCTCAGCCAGAGCCTTTGCGGTATCAAGGCTTGTCAGGCATGGAATACCAAGCTCCACACTTTTTCGGCGAAGCTTTACGCTGTCTCTTTGCGGTGAGCGTCCTTTGGCAGAGGTAGAAATGATGTAATTAATCCTGCCACTTTCTAAGAGGGCAATGGTATTCTGTTCAGACTCATGAATCTTATGAACCATGGTAGCTGCAATTCCATTTTCATGTAGAACCTTAGAGGTTCCTTCCGTAGCATAGAGGTGGAAGCCAAGCTCTGAGAATGCCTTTGCAAGTCCTACCGCCTCCTGCTTATCAGTGTCTCGTACTGTGATAAAAACACCACCATTTTTGACGAATCGGTAGCCTGCACCCAGTAAGCCCTTGTAGAGAGCTTCGTGCAGAGTTGGGGCGATACCAAGCACCTCGCCTGTGGATTTCATCTCGGGACCAAGTGTAGTATCCAGTCCCGCCAGCTTTTCAAAGGAGAATACAGGGACCTTGATGGCAGTATGAGGTGCGCTTGGATAAAGTCCTGATGAATAGCCCATATCAGCCAAGGTTTCACCTAACATAATTCTTGTTGCAATATCAATCATCGGAACACCTGTAACCTTGCTTAAGTAAGGTACTGTTCTGGAGGAACGTGGATTCACTTCAATGACATAGATTTCACCGCCGCTTAATACATACTGAATATTGATTAGTCCTTTTGTATCAAGGGCAAGAGCAAGCTTGGTAGAGTAGTCAACAATCTGTGCCGTAAGTTCGGGGGTAAGATTCCAAGCAGGATATACGGCAATAGAGTCGCCCGAGTGAATACCTGCGCGGTCGATGTGCTCCATAATACCAGGCAGCAGTACATCCTTGCCATCGCAGATAGCATCTACTTCAAGCTCAGTTCCCATCATATATTTATCAATCAATACGATATTTCCCTCCATATGAGAAAGGATAATTTTCATATATTCACTGACATCTGCGTCAGAAAAGGCAATAATCATATTTTGCCCGCCAAGGACATAGGAAGGTCTAAGCAGTACAGGATAGCCAAGCTGGTTGGCAGCAGTAAGCGCTTCGTCTATCGTTTGCACAGTGGTACCCTTTGGCTGCTTAATATTCAAATCCTGTAACAGCTTTTCAAAGCGTCTTCTATCCTCAGCTGCATCAATGCTGTCGGCAGGAGTACCAAGGATTGGAATATTATGCTGGGATAACCAGCCTGTCAGCTTGATGGCAGTCTGACCACCAAAGGCAACAACAGTTCCTACAGGTTTTTCAAGTTCAATAATATCCTTTACATCCTCAGGTGTAAGAGGTTCGAAATATAATCTGTCTGCTGTGTTAAAGTCTGTAGAAACAGTTTCAGGATTATTATTCACAATAACCACCTCGTAGCCTGCCTTCTTAAGAGAAAGGACACAGTGTACGGATGCATAGTCGAACTCGATGCCTTGTCCGATTCGGATAGGACCTGAGCCAAATACCATAACAACAGGCTTCTGGTGGGCATTTTCTTCGATATATTCTAAGGCTTCGTCCTCTTCTCCATAAACAGAGTAGAAGTATGGCGTTTCGGCACTGAACTCTGCGGCACAGGTATCAACCATTTTATAGCTGTAGGGTTTTCTTGAAAACTGAGAAACACCAGCAATACGACAAATTGTCTTATCTGAGAAGCCATAATACTTCAATTCATGAATGAAATCCTCTGACAATGATGAAGAAGCTAAACGCTGTTCCAACTCGTACAGATGTAATAGCTTACTCAGGAACCATTCATCAATCTTTGTAATGGAATGAATTTCATTGATAGAAGTACCACGGCGTAATGCTTCATAAACAGCAAATATTCTCTCATCATCCTGCTCTAAAATCTTACAGAGAAGCTCATGAGAGGACAGCGCTTTCATCTTGGCATCATCTAAAAAGTCATGAGAAATTTCAGCACCTCTGATTGCTTTCAATAATGCCTGCTCGAAGTTCCTTCCAATAGCCATCACCTCGCCTGTAGCCTTCATCTGTGTACCAAGACTTCTGCTTGCATATACAAACTTGTCAAATGGCCACTTCGGGAACTTTATGACAACATAATCAAGGGCGGGTTCGAAGCAGGCGGTAGTCATACCAGTTACTTCATTCTTAATCTCATCCATATGGTAGCCAAGGGCAATTTTAGCGGCAACTCTGGCTATCGGATAGCCTGTTGCTTTACTTGCAAGGGCAGAGGAACGGGAAACTCTTGGATTTACCTCAATGACAGCATATTCAAAGCTTTCAGGGTTCAGGGCAAACTGTACGTTACAGCCGCCTTCAATTTCCATCGCACTGATAATGTTAAGGGCGGCAGAACGAAGCATCTGATATTCTTTATCGGCAAGTGTTACTGCAGGAGCAATAACGATAGAATCGCCTGTGTGAATACCTACAGGATCAAAGTTCTCCATGGAGCATATGGTAATCACATTTCCACCGCTATCGCGCATTACTTCAAATTCGATTTCCTTCCAGCCTGAGATACATTTCTCTACCAAAATCTGATGAATTGGTGACTGACGAAGTCCGCTTGCTGCAATTCTTCTAAGGTCCTCTTCCGTGTGTGCGATTCCACCGCCAGAGCCACCAAGGGTAAAGGCAGGACGGACGATAACAGGATAGCCCACTTGCTTTGCAAAGCGCATGGACTCATCCAATGCCTGTGTAACAATGGATGGAATGACTGGCTGCTTTATGGCATCCATTGTTTCCTTAAAAAGCTTTCGGTCTTCAGCCTTATCAATGGTAGTTGGATTTGCACCAAGTAACGTTACACCGTGGGCTTCCAGAAAGCCTTCCTTTGCCAGTTGCATAGAGAGGTTTAGTCCTGTTTGTCCGCCCAGAGTGGACAGGATACTGTCAGGCTTTTCTTTTTCAATAATCATTTTCAGATAATCCAGAGTCAACGGCTCAATATATACATGGTCTGCAATTGCAGAATCGGTCATGATAGTAGCAGGATTAGAATTTACCAGTACGACCTCAAGTCCTTCTTCCTTTAGGGCGAGACACGCCTGAGTACCTGCATAGTCGAATTCGGCTGCCTGTCCGATGACGATAGGGCCAGAGCCAATGATTAATACTTTTTTGAGGCTTGGATTTAGTGGCATATTAGTGTACTCCTTCCATTAGCTTGATAAAATCTTTGAATAAGAATTCGGTGTCATGGGGACCACCGCAGGCTTCAGGGTGAAACTGCACGGAGAAGCCTGGAAATGTGTGGTAGGTTAATCCCTCACAGGTATTGTCATTTACATTAATATAGGAAATGTCAGCATTCTGTGGCAGCATATCTGTTTTCACTGCATATCCGTGATTCTGGCTTGTAATGTAGGTTTTTCCTGTAGCGATTTCCTTTATTGGCTGGTTTGCACCACGGTGGCCGTATTTGAGCTTTTCAGTATCCGCACCGTTTGCCAAAGCAAGAAGCTGATGTCCAAGACAGATACCAAAGATTGGAAGCTGCGCCTGACATAGCTTTGCTAACTCTTTGATAATCCAAGTGTTTTCCTTGGGGTCTCCGGGACCATTACTTAGCATGATACCATCAGGATTGAGAGAAAGAATCTCATCGCAGGTAGTGGTTGCAGGAACAACAGTTACGTCGCAGTCAAGTCGTAACAGAGAGCGTAATATATTTTCCTTGGCGCCAAAGTCCCAGAGAACAATATGATGCTTTGGTAAGCTGGTTAGATGTCGGATAATGGAGGTGC
>JAFUKJ010000009.1 GCA_017467805.1 Lachnospiraceae bacterium | reverse complement strand
TCTTAACTTCCCAGCCCCTATAGGTAAATGAGTGTGAATGCTGTGCAGCATATACAGAGTTGAGCATAACGCTTAAGTCACCACTGGTAGGATTCTTCATACCTGCAGGAACATCAAAACCACTTACTGTAAGTCTGTGCTGCTGGTCCTCTACGGAACGCGCACCGATAGCTACATAGGAAAGAATGTCTGATACATATCCCCAGTTCTCAGGATAAAGCATCTCATCTGCTGCGGTAAGCTCTGACTCGTCAATTGCACGAAGCTGCATCTTACGCATTGCAATAAGTCCCTGTAAGAAATCAGGCTTTTTCTCAGGGTCTGGCTGATGGAAGATACCCTTATAGCCTTCGCCTGTTGTTCTTGGCTTATTTGTATAGATTCGAGGAATAAGAATCAATCTGTCCTTAACCTTTTCATTAACCTTTGCAAGTCTGGAAACATATTCGCAAACGGCATCTTCATTGTCCGCAGAACAAGGTCCTACGATAACAAGAAACTTATCAGACTTTCCTTCGAATACGTCCTTAATCTCAGCATCTCTCTTAGCCTTAATCTCCTGAAGTCTCGGAAGCATTGGTAAATCTTTGCGAATCTCTTCAGGTGTTGGTAATTTCTTTATAAAATCAAATCCCATGGCGGGCCTCCTTAAAAATAAATCTTAGTTAACATACTTTAAATCTAAAACACGCTAATTATAGCTGATTATGAGGTGGATTGCAAGAAAATTGCCTAATGCTTGCATAAAAATGCAAGAGAGATAAGTTGACAGTGGTAAAATCACAATGCTATGATGACAAAGATGATAGATAGAGAAAAAACAGATAGCGATATTGTTAAAAGATAGATAGGAGACTTTATGGGGAAGAGTAATATAGGAAATGGAAAAAAGGTTGTAGTGGGAATGTCTGGTGGAGTAGATTCCTCTGTGGCAGCGTATTTACTAAAAGAGCAGGGATACGATGTAATTGGCGTGACGATGCAGATATGGCAGGAGGAAGCACAGCAGACGGTGGAAGAAAATGGCGGCTGTTGTGGATTAAGTGCAGTAGATGATGCTAGACGTGTGGCAGAATTACTGGATATTCCGTACTATGTTATGAATTTTAGAAATGAGTTTCGCTGTAATGTAATTAACCCTTTTATAGAGGATTATTTACATGGAAGAACGCCGAATCCATGTATACTTTGCAATCGTTATGTGAAATGGGAGGCATTGCTGCAGAGAAGTCTTGCGCTTGGTGCCGACTATATTGCTACAGGTCATTATGCCAGAATCGCGCAGCTTCCTAATGGCAGATATGTTATACAAAATTCGGTCACTGCAAAAAAGGACCAGACCTATGCACTTTATAATCTCACACAACATCAGCTTGCACATACCCTGATGCCTGTAGGAGAGTTTGAAAAGTCACAGATTAGAGAAATTGCAAAGGAGATTAAGCTTCCTATTGCTGTAAAGCCTGACAGTCAGGACATTTGTTTTGTACCTGATAATGACTATGCTGCAGTGATTGAACGTGAAGCAGCGGATAGAGTCCCGATGCCTGGAAATTTCGTAACAACGGATGGCAAGGTGATTGGACAGCATAAGGGAATCATTCATTATACGGTAGGTCAGAGAAAGGGATTGAATCTTTCCATGGGACATCCTGTATTCGTAACAAAGGTCAATGCCGAGACTAATGAGGTCGTAATAGGAGAAAATACAGATGTATTCTCAGATACACTGATATGTTCGGATTTGAACTTTATGGCTGTGGAGGATATTCATGAGCCTATAGAGGTGATTGCTAAGATTCGCTATGCCCACGAAGGCACAGCATGTGTGATAGAGAGAATCAATGAGAATCAGGTAAAGTGTACCTTCAAGGAGCCTGTAAGAGCCATTACCCCAGGACAGGCAGTGGTATTCTATCAGGATGATTATGTGTTTGGTGGCGGCACGATTTTATAATAGGTAATGTATATTGAAAAGCGATACTTCAAAATAATGAAGCATCGCTTTTGTTTATGTACGTTAAAATCTATGGCTTCCGCTGCTGCTACGACTACTACTGCTGCTACTTCGACTTCGACTGCCGCCTCCACTGCTACTTCTCGAACTTGAGCCTGAGCTGGAACCAGAACTTGAGCTACGCGGACTGTAGGTCTTGGTCTCATGTGTGAAGTTAGGTACAGGCTCGCTATAAGCAAACTGTTTATGTATTTTCTCCAGCAATTTATCGTCTGTCGGCTTTTTGAGGCGTGAATAGTAGCTTACATATCCGAACAGAATCAGAAGCGCTAAGAGGATTGCCAATAAAGCGTTGCTGATGTATTTCATCGGCTGCATAATTCTCTCGCCCTCTAACAGAGACTCCACCTGCATAAAGGCAGTTCCTGCACAGGTATAATAATCCTCGTTGCTGGCATATCTGTAAACATTGTCTGTGATGGTGGTTGCATAAGCGTCTGTAATCGTCTTAGACATATCACCTTCGCAATATATGGTGATAACACGATTATCCATATCTATTAGAAAGACAATTCCATCATCATAGAAAAACATTTCCTGATACCAAATTTCAGCATAAGCTTCTGCTGAGTATGAATTATCCAAAGTAGTGACAAATGCTGCATTTCCGTATGCTGTAATTGCCTGCATGATTTCACCAAGTGCCGTGGTCTCGGCTTGTGTAAGTAGATTAGCATCATCACTGATTTCTACACGGTATCCTGTTTCACTGTTTGTATAATATCCCTTTGCCTGACACAGGGTATAAGAGGATATGCAGATTCCAAGGATTAAAATGATACTAAGGAAAAACTTAGATATTTTCTTGCGCATATTCAGCACCTCCTCTTTCGTTAAGCTGTGGCAGCTTACGGGTCGTTAAGACATTGTGTCTTTGCAGGATATCCGTAAAGCTCCATATCATTGTAGCGATGCAAGCCAAAGAACCAATATAGTAGAACATATCCTCTACAGGATTCCAGATGATGATTAATATCGCTACAGCAAGTCCGATTAGTGGCTTTTTCATCAGTGGAAGCTTCATTTTCCAATTACCACGATAGATATTTGGTGTATTGGAAACGACTTTTTTCTTCTTTGCCCTGGTTGTAAAGGGCAGGGTAAACATGACTGCAAAGCCAATAAAGTATACGACAAATACCAAATAGAATGAGCCTATGGTCTGTCTGATAAATACGTTGGCGAAGGAAGCAGCTGCACAGAAGAAAAATGCGAAGAAGGCAATGACTGCGGGCGGAACAGAGCTTGACTTCTTGCCGCCTGATTTAATCTCCAATGCTTTGATGCGTAATCGAAACACATCATTTTCACGATACAAAATACGCGATACCTGAACATTGGAGATAACACCACAGAGCAATGCCAAGGCAGCGGACAACCATAAAAGCG
>JAFUKJ010000008.1 GCA_017467805.1 Lachnospiraceae bacterium | reverse complement strand
TCCACTTAGATTCTTCCCGCCCTGTGTAATCTTATAATCAAGTCTGCCATCCTTAGCGTCTACAAATTCCTTTGCCTGCGAAATTTCCAATGCTCTTTCTAAATCTGCTTCTGTCGCATTTTCATTTCCCCACATAAGATTTTCTCTAATCGTACCCTTAAACAGTACTGCCTTCTGTGGTACGATTCCTACTAAGTTTCTCAAATTCTGCAAGGCATAATCCTTAACATCTACACCGTTAATTAAAACTTTTCCCTTTGTCGCATCATAAAAACGCGGAATGAGGTTTACCACGGATGACTTTCCTGAGCCTGTACCGCCAATAATTCCAAGCGTCTGTCCCTTCTTCACGCTAAAGCTGATGTCTGTTAAGGACTCATCACCTGCGCCTTTATAAGTAAGACTGACATTCTCAAAGGTAATAGATTCATCTGTATCAGCCAAAGCTGCTGCCTTTTCGTAAAGCTCCATGCTATTGGTCACGTCAAATATAGCCTCGATTCTCTTTGCGCAGGCAAGTGCCTTTGTAATCTGAATAATCAAATTGGCAAGCTTAATCAGCTCTACTAAAATCTGAGACATATAATTTACAAGTGCTACCACTGCACCCTGTGTAATGATTCCTGCATCTACTCTGATTGCTCCTGTCCATAAAAGCACCACAAGCGCACCATTTACAATGATATAAGTAAGAGGATTCATCGCTGCAGATATCTTTCCTACAAATACCTGCATATCCAATAAATGATTATTTGCCTCTGTAAACTGCTCTATCTCTTCCTCTTCCTTACAGAAAGCACGGATTACTCTGGCGCCTGCAAGGTTCTCTCTTGTCCTTGATAGCACTCTGTCTAATGCCTGCTGTACCTTCTTATAAAGAGGAATGCTTACTAACATAATTCCAAATACAACAATAGATAAAAGCGGTATGGTCACAACAAAAATAAATGCCGCTTTCACATCTACCGTAAATGCCATAATCATAGCACCAAATACTATAAATGGTGAACGAAGTACAAGTCGCAGCGTTAAATTCACACCTGATTGTACCTGATTTACATCACTGGTCATTCGTGTAATCAAAGTACCTGTTCCCAAGGTATCTAATTCTGTATAGGACAGGCTCTGAATATGGGCAAACAATGCATGGCGAAGCTTTGTCGCAAAGCCCACTGCTGCCTTTGCACTGTAATACTGTGCCGTCACCGCACATACAAGTCCAATCACTGCCAGTGCTATCAGTACGCCTCCCATTTGTAATATATGTACCTTATCCCCATTCGCAATACCTTCATCAATAATTGCTGCCATTACAAGGGGAACAAATAACTCAAAGGATGCTTCCAGCATCTTAAATAAAGGCGCCAGAATCGTCTCCTTTTTATAGTCTTTTAGATATTTTAATAAGCTTTTCATCGTCTCTCTATCCTTTCTAGGGTCACATCATCTAAGTATAGCACAATTCCTATAGCTTGAAAATTATAATTCATTGTAATCTATTTAAGTGTCATGATAAAATAGAATAAATATTAACTATCTTTTAAGGACAGTAGGTGTTTTCATGAATCTTGATTTACAATCATCACAAACAACGAGATATTTACAAGTATATGATTATTACAAGGAGCTGATTCTATCAAAAAAGCTTCCTGAGAATAGCAAAATGCCGTCTATTCGTCGTTGCTCTGAGCAGCTTGGCTTAAGCCGCACTACCATTGAGACTGCCTATCTTTGTCTTGCTGCAGACGGTTATATCATTTCCAGGCCGCAAAGCGGATATTATGTGACAAACCGTGCTTCACGGAACAAATCAACATCTGCCCCATTGATTTCACATACTCCTAAGCCTGCTCTCGCCTATGACTTTACTTCAGGTAATGTGGATGCGGAAGCCTTTGACTTTAATCTTTGGCGCAGATATATAAAAAGCGCACTTCGTCAGGACAAAAGGCTTCTTTCCTATGGTGAATCCCAAGGTGAATACGAGCTTAGAGAGGTTATCGCAGAATATGTTATGAATAAGAGAAATGCCATTTGCCGTCCCGAAAATATCATTATCGGTGCAGGCTCTCAGGCGCTTTTAAATATTCTCTGTCCTTTGATTAAAGAAAGAAATAAGGTCTGTTTCCATGATAGTAAATTCAAACAGGGTATGGTTATTTTTGAAGATTATGGCTTTGAAATTACCACGGACCAGGAAAATGCGGACATTCTCTACATGACTCCTTCTCATATGACCTCTCTTGGAGATGTTATGTCCGTCGAGAAAAGATTATCTTTGCTCAAGGAATCCCTGGCTCATAACCGTCTTATTATTGAAGATGATTATAACAACGAATTTCGCTATTTTAGTAAGCCTCGTCCTTGTCTGCAGGGCTTATCGGGCGGCGAAAATGTAATTTACCTTAGTACCTTTTCCAAGCTGCTGCTGCCATCTATTCGTCTTAGCTTTATGATATTGCCTGATAGCCTGCTGCCATTATATGAGAAAAAGAAGCATCTCTATAATCAAACAGCATCCAAGGCAGAACAGCTTGCTCTGTGCCAATTTCTTAGAGATGGTCATCTGGACGGTCAGATTCGAAAATTAAAGCGTCTTTATACAAACAAAGCACAGTGTCTTGCCAATGAATTGAAGAATGCTTTTGGAAATGAAGCTTCCATTTCTATGGGTGAATCCGTATTTCTGGTACATTTGATTCTAAAAAGTGAACTGACAAATCAGGAATTGCAGGAAAAACTGAAAGCCGCAGGTATTCATGTTTTTGCATCTCCCAAGCAGACAAAGGGGCATGCTCATATAGCATTATCCTGTAGCGAGGTGCCTATTACAGAATATCCAAAAGCTGTTGCTCTTCTAAAGTCTACCATAAAAAAGTGTTGCCCAGCGGCAACACTCTGCAAGAATCAGTCAAGCTGATTCTTGTTTAACTTCCACCACTTTTCGAGCACTTTCCTATTACACAAAAAAATGACTGTCGCTAAACCAACGACAGTCATTTTATTATGCTTGCGCCTGTTCAGGTGCCTTGGCATATAAAAGCTTTAAAAGAATCGGAACTGAAATAGAAGAAACAATAATCAACAGAATAACTGCTGTAAAGTACTGGTCTGACATCAAACCAACCGCAAGTCCCTTCTGCGCTACAATCAGGGCAACCTCGCCTCGTGTCAGC
>JAFUKJ010000121.1 GCA_017467805.1 Lachnospiraceae bacterium | reverse complement strand
TCATGTGATTTGATCTCCTTCAAAATGATATCAGACATTTTATTTATTGGATAAATACTGAATCAGTGGCATGGCATACTCTTTGGAAGAGATATCGTAGGAACTTTTGATAGCCTGCTCAAAACTAGCATCGTATTCACTCTTATTCTTCTGCTTACTCAGCATAAAGGACATCATTTTCATAATCAGCTTATCAGGCACTTTCATATTTTCATAGTTCAAACCGCTTGGCATATAAAAGTGTGCTATATGATCCTGTTCTTCAGCTGTTAAGTTGTTATTCCACATTGTGTCTATTACATCATTCCCTGCCTCATTAGGCGTTGCACCAGTAGCGAAAACAACAAGTTCTTTTGCCTTGCTCTGCTCGAACATTTCTTTTGCCTGTTTAAATCCGTTAATCATCCCAGCATAAAGACCGCCACCATAAACGAAAATATCGTAATCGGACAAAATATCAATGGTCACATTTTTGAAATCCATAACTGTACACTGTACTTCTTCTGCAACCATCTCTGCGTATCTCTTTGTAAACATTGTTTTACTCTTATAAGCCACTAAAATCTTCATAAGTTTGTCTTTCCTTCCTGTTTCACACATATTTCAAGTAAATTGTTACCATATTTATCAAATATCTTTACCGCAAATTCTTTAAATTATCTTCCATCTGCATGATGGTTTTAATCGTAATCTGAAGCTGCTCCAATGAAATTCCCTCAAACATTGTGCTAACTGCCATAGCACTCATTTCATCATTGGCATTGCAAAAGTCTATACATCTTTTCGTGAGAATAACTCTCTGCTTCCGCTTATCCTCTGAGTCTATCACAATATCAACAAACCCTTTCTTCTCCAATTTTAATAAAATCTGCTTCACATTCTGATGAGAACTTCCCATAATAGCTGCCAGTTCTTTTATCGTCGGGCTTTCTTTGCATAGATTAATACAGATAATTGCAAAAAACTGTTTCCAACTAATCTCTCCTATCATCTTATCAGCAATAGCCTGAAAACGATTATCAAACGCGCTAAGTAAACCTAGCAGAAAATAAGATGTTTCAGTATGACTAAAGTCAACATTCTCGTGCTGCATTACTTCCTTAAAATCCATATACGCCTCCTTTTAGGTAATACATTACCTTTTATAAAAAGATAACATATTACCTAATTTTAGTCAATTGAATATTTTAGTTTATAATCAAATCTTTTTCATATATGACAATTGTTTTATGCTTAATATATATGCAAAACAAAAAGAGTTAGTAAAATATTTCATCTTACTAACCCATTAATACTTCAAGATTCAAAGGTAAACTGCCTTTAGCTGATGTAAAACTACCTTCTCCAACAATAAAACATTACTATAGCAATTCCTTTTCAACAGCTACTGCTCTGGCGCACTCAAACAGTCGAGGCATAACATTGGGATATGTTAGTTTATCAGGAAATGTATCAAATAAACCTATCTCAGCCATCTCGCTCTCGGGTAATTCACCCAAGGCATGTACATCGGCAAGAAATACAGCTCCATTCGCAGAACCGTTTGAAACATACCCAAGATAATCACACACAGGATAAATAGTTGCATCTGTTACACCGCTCTCCTCATAGAGTTCTCGTCTTGCTGCATCCATAGGTGTTTCTCCAGCTTCAATATGTCCGCCCTGCGTTTCCCATGTATCACGCATCTTATGACGGCTCAGCATGTACTTTCCTTGATATAACGAACACACTACGACATATTTCACTGGTGTGAGCGTACTAAATGGATATATTTTGCATTGTAATTCAGTTCCATGTGACATTTTCTTACTACCTCACTTTTATATTTCATTTGTATTACGAGCAACTACTTCTGCTTATGTAGAACATAGTAATCTTCCAACACAGTTCCATCAGCTGAAAGCATATGCTCATTTGGCAATATAAAATTCAACTTTTTCAAAGTCGCAATTCTCTCTTCTGCCTCTGGAACAGCCTTAGTTACGATTTTATCGCAGTAGAACAAATCATAGGTTGGTACCATAATTAAGGATAGGATATTCTCAATCTCACTTTCCTTCTCATAATCACTTCTAAGGTCAAGGCGTAATAAGCCGCAGTTATTGAAATAATCCTCCGAATCTCTGTGGAATAGTTCAATTGTTCCAATTGCTTCATTCGCCATTTTATCCACAATCGTCCAACGTACAAAATATCCATTTTCATAAGAAAAAATCCAAAATTCAATTGCCTGCTTCATTCTTTCCAATGTCGTGTAATAGAAATCATCACCATTGCAGTTATCACTGTTGAAGAAAGGAACAGATTGCTTATCAGAATAAACTTTTAGTAAATCAGCACAATCATCCTGTGAAATTAATCTTAATAAATATCTTTCATTTTCAAATTGTGGACATATTTTATATACATTTTGCATAGTAGTTTCTCCTTCTCTTACCTAATTTTCGCTCTCACTAAAATAATTATCTCTCTATCGTAAACTCTGCCGCCATATAGTATTCAGTATGATCATAAGTATCTTCATCATTAGATACATGAAAATGCTTCACAATTCTATATTGCCCTGGTTCTAACACTCCATGAAAACCAGTCCAATCAACACCCCATTTAGACGGAATATTCTTATAAGCATAATATCCAATTGCAGTAAATGCCCAATTATCAATTACATAGGACAGACTATACCACTCTCCATCCTGTAACATCTGCAAATCATAATAATCTCCGTATATAACATCATAATCCGTTGTGTTCAATATCTCAAGATGTGCAGATGTAGGCTTGTAGAATGTAATATTCATGGAAACACCTTCAAAAGTATTCACTTCCTTGTCAAATACTGTTGTTGGAATTGCCTTCGGGGCATTCTCATCCATCTCTTGACTCATATAATGAGTGATTTCATAAATCTCAATCTCCTCTGGAACGCCGCCAGTTGCCCAATATTCTTCAAGCTGTCCCATAGTAATATCATTGGTATCCGTCAAGAATAGATATCGATACGAATTCCCTTTAGAATCGGTATATCCAAAATCTTTAAGATATGGATAACGTTTTTCCTCATAAGCCTTACTTGCGTCTACATACATATCTCTTGACCTGTCTCTTGCAACAAAATAATCTGTGCCATCATACTGTAAATAAGTTATAATTGCATCACCCTCTATCGTAAAATGAGCAAAATAAACTTCTGATGGGTAACCACGCAGCATCTTTATTAGATTCTGTGAACTCCAAAATTCATCCAGCTTTTTACCATGTAAAACAATTATAATATCTTCTTCGGCAAGAGAAGCAGAGTCATTTGGAAAGGCGGCAAGCTTTTCCTTTATCGTAAGTTCTCCATCTGATTTTGTAGCTTGTATTACCTCTGATTGTTCTTTATCTTCAGCAATGTTTTCTTCCTCAGACACATTCCTACCTATAAAACATATTCCAAC
Source organism: Lachnospiraceae bacterium (assembly GCA_017467805.1). Taxonomy (GTDB): domain Bacteria; phylum Bacillota; class Clostridia; order Lachnospirales; family Lachnospiraceae; genus COE1. Next base: position 29,363 of record JAFUKJ010000121.1, on the reverse strand, counting down.
TAGAAATATCAATAATATACAAACGGATATAATTGCCTTTGGATTTTCTATTAATCTTCTGATTCTATGCATTCTACACACATCCCCTTGAGCCATTGCTTAGTCATTAGATTTCAACTTTTTTAAAATCTTAGAAATTTTCTCCGTACAATCAGCCTTTCTATACTCAGCTGTTCTCCATGAATCAGAAAGTGGAAAATACACATTATCCTTTGCTTTTGTTCCCAAATCCCATTGTTCATTTTCGTCTTTGTTCATTTCCAGCCATTCTACTACAAAGCCAAGCTTTTCCTTGGCAGATGGATAGTCTGACAGTATGTCAACGGCAGCAAGATAGCGACTTGTTTCTACAGATGCGAAATCCTTTGGCAACTCATTGATAGGTTTCCCATAGATATAATAAATTCCCGCAGGATTGCTTATTACATAATCTAACATGCGTCCTTCTGCTTCTTTTGTCAGAAGACCTTGCAACAGATTCATTTGATAAAAAGAAATAAAATCTACTTCTCTTGATCCTTTTGCATTTTGATAAAATTCTTCCATATATGCATTTCGGTACACCTCGTGATTATATTCTCCACCAGCAAATGCTTTCTCTATAATATTAGCCCAATGCTTCGCAAAATCCAAAGCCAATTCATTATCTGGCTCAAATATTTTTACCCATGTAGACAGCATTAGCTTGGTAAATAAATCCCAATCTAATGTCTTTTCCCAGTAATTGTCAATCCTTCTTTCACCACGCAGACAGGACACCATGCAATCGACTGCTTTTCGAATGGGTACATCTTCGATAGTGAATCCTAAATATTTTAAGCGGCGCAATGCCTGCTCCGTTGTTAGAGGACGCTTATTTGTAGGTATCGCAAAGGAATGAAATTCATTTCCCCATGTACCATCTTCGTTTTGTAATTCTAATATTTGCTGTGCTATTTTCCCATTTCTATAATCCATACTACTTCCTCGCATTCTTCTTAGCTTCTTTTGCAACATCCCTGATACTATTCATATAAACATTCTATTGCGTTAACTAAATAGTTTCATCTTGTATCTTCACGTCTATCTTTGTTAATCCATCCTCCGTTTGATAAATTAAAATTTCTCCATTATTATCCATGTTCTCTCTCCATAGTATCTCTTCCAAATTAGTATCACAACTACATCAATCTGTTTCTTGCTTAGTCCCATGTAATTTAAATTGTCTCTTTATATTGAATCTCCTTTTTTCTTAACTCAACCATCTTTTTCATAAAAAGCAAATCTTGCGAATCAGGATTATCAAATCTAAACGTGCATCCACAAACTTTTTCAAATGTCTTACCAAATATACTTTTGCGTCTTCCGCCCTCGCATGAACCACAAGCACCACACAAATCTACATGTTTCCATGCAGTTTCCTTAAGTTCTTGTTCTATTATAGATTCTCCAAGAAAGTCCGTCTCCATATCTGCTGACCAAACAGTCCAATGGTTATCAATCTCATCGGGGTCTTTTATTGCAATAAAACATACACATTCATTTTTATATTTTACGAGATAATATATTTTGTTCTTCCAATATCCATTATCCTTAATCAAATCCATTTCATTTACTTGCAAATAAGTAACAAAACCTAATGCAATTTCTTGCTCATTTATCGTTAATTCTTGAATTATATAATCTTCTATCTTCATAGTATTTTCCTATCCCTCAGTATATCCACCCGTAATCTCTATCGGATTACCATCTGGATCCATAAAAGTAAAGTACCAATATGGTGAGAAAACATTAATATATCGAATCGGTGTTAACTCTACTGCAATTCCCAACTGTTTAATTCTCTCATATTCTGCTTTCAAGTCTTCCACCCCCAAGTTAATAAATACTTTGCGAGAATTCTCACTATCTGCAATCTTATCTAGGTCATCATACATTGGCCAGTGTTCTCCCTTGGTTATAACCTGCTCTCTATTTTGAATATCATAATATCCATTCATCAAACAAAGCTTGAGCCCTTCATTATGAAACATAGCAAAACGCTTTCCATTTGTCGCACTAACCTTCATATCTAATAGGTTTTCATAAAAGGAAACTGATTTATCAAAATCTCTAACCACCAAATATACTGAACCATATCTCATTCTTGTTCCTCCCACTATACTTGAACATATTTCTTAAAAAGATTATATATCCCACAAGCTAAGCTGCTGTGCCTTCTGCTTCTCTTCAAATGTATGAAGATATGTAAATATCTGCTCATTGTTATGAACAATGCCATTCTCACCACATGTTTGATGGAACAGATTCATTAAATTGCTATTATTAGGACTATCTATCACATACTGATTGCCATAGCAATGTATATATCTCTCCTTCATCCCTGGAAACATCCTATCTAACTGCTGATAGAAATATTCTCTGTTTCCCTCTCGAAGAGTTAATCCCATAGCAAAACATATAATGCCATAAACCTTTGCCTCGATACACATATCCAAAATACCACGAATATTCTCTTCAGTATCATTAATAAATGGTAATATAGGTGAAAGCCATACAACTGTTGGTATACCTGCATCTCTAAGTGCTTTCAAAACTTCAAATCGCTCTCTTGTGGTACTTACATTCGGCTCAATTATCTTACATAACTCTTCATCATAGGTCGTTAATGTCATCTGCACTACGCACTTTGTCTTCTCATTAATCTTCTGTAGCAAATCGATATCTCTCATAATTCTATTGGACTTTGTAATAACAGTAAATCCAAAGCCGTATTTATCAATCAAATCCAAAGCTTTCCTGATATATCCAAGCTGCATCTCCAACGGAATATAAGGGTCAGTCATAGAACCTGTACCTATCATGCATTTCCTACGTTTGCTCTTAAGCGCTTGCTCCAACAGTTCAATTGCATTTTCCTTTACTTCAATATCTTCAAATTCATGCTCCATATGGTAGCATCTGCTTCTGGAATCACAATAGATACATCCATGGGAGCAACCACGATATAAATTCATGCCGTTCTTGGCAGACAATATTCCCTTTACATTTACATAGTGCATTACACAATCTCCCATATAACAGTCAACATAATTATACAATACTCTCCCAAATCCTACCACTCATTTCCTATTGAATAGCACAAAAGGACTGTTAAAGGGGTGTACTACTCAGAAACGGGGATTCCTTTCGTACACGCAAGGGGAAACAGTCCTTTTGTAATTTATATGGAATTTTGGACCGGCATAATGAATAAAACTATTTGACGAACTCTGTAGAATAATATGGCACGATTAAATAGCTGCCTGCCTGAATCGTATTACCCTTCAAAGAATTCATCCTCTTAACCTCTTCTATATACTCAGCAGTGCTTACGTAGTTCTCAGTGTCAGAATACTCTTCTGCAATTGCCCATAAGGTATCGCCTGGCATAATCTCAACACTCTTATAATACTTATAAGAAATCTTATGCTCAAGGTCACTTGCCTGAGAGAAAAATCCACCTAAGCAAAAAGATAAAGCTAAAACCAATACTAAAACAATAGATAATTCTAATAATAAAATATTCCTTCTAACCTGACGTTCTCTCTGTACTCTCTTCGCCATTGCTCTTGTATAATAAGCTTCTTTCATAAACGATACCCTCACCTTCATAACCATTCATCCTTCGTAACCCAAACATCGTTCGAACATTCTTTCCGAACACTTGTTTATGCTTTGATTATACAGAACGTTCGTTTGTATGTCAATAGGAAAACGAACAAATTTTTGGAATATATGTTTGCTTTTCCAAAACACGTGTGTTATTATAATTACATAAGATTTCTAAGCATCGAACAGACGATAACTATTTGATCGTTTGTTTCATTGTATAGATACTAAGTTTTATAGATTTATAAGGAGGTTTTACATATGGGCTATGGCAAGATTACAGCTAAGCAAAGTGAGATTTTAGAATATATTAAGGCAGAGATTTTGAAGAAAGGTTATCCACCAGCAGTTCGTGAGATTTGTGAAGCAGTTAATTTGAAGTCTACCTCTTCCGTTCACTCTCATCTGGAGACCTTGGAGAAGAACGGTTATATCAGACGTGACCCTACCAAGCCTCGTGCGATTGAGATTATGGACGACAGCTTCCAGATGGTTCGTCACGAGATGGCTAGTATTCCGATTGTTGGTACTGTTGCAGCAGGTCAGCCGATTCTTGCAGAGCAGAATATCGAGGGTTACTTCCCTATTCCTACAGAGATGGTTCCAGCAGGTGAGTCCTTTGTACTTAAGGTTAAGGGCGACAGTATGATTAATGCAGGTATCTTTAATGGAGACCAGATTTTTGTTCAGGCATGTAATACTGCTAGAAATGGTGACACAGTAGTTGCTTTAGTTGACGACTCTGCTACTGTTAAGACCTTTTATAAGGAGGATGGTCATATCCGCTTACAGCCTGAGAACGACACAATGGAGCCTATCATTCTTGATGATGTAGATATCTTAGGTAAGGTATATGGTGTCTTTCGTTTGTTCCATTAATAATGCATCAGATATTTTGTTTTGGATACACAAAGAGCGTTGATTCTTCACAAATCAACGCTCTTCATTGTATACATATTCTACATTTCTTCAACATTCATTGTCTTTCCATCTCTCCAGATTCTCTCTAAGTCATAGAAGTTACGACTCTCTCTGTCAAAGATATGGATAACAATGTCATAATAATCCAACAGTATCCAGTTAGCATTCGCATAACCTTCTGTCTGTCTTTCATGCATTCCAGCCTTTGCAAGCTTCTCAAGCACATTATCAGCCAAAGCCTGTACCTGGCTTTTATTATTACCATGTGTAATCACAAAGCAATCTGCAACCGAAGACACCTCATGAATATCAATGATTTGAATATTCTCAGCCTTCTTATCTTCTAATGCATCTATAATAAGCTGTAACACTTCTTTTCTATTCATACATCTACCAGCCTTTCTCTACATGCCCGATTATACTTTCTTCTCTTTGGAAGCAATATAATAATCATATGTCTCCTGTGTCATAGGGTCCAATGGTTCATTCTTCTTCTCAAGATAATTCAAGGTATTTGCTAATATCTTAACCAACGCTGCATCAATATCAATAAATGCCAGCTGACGTATCTCATCCATTTCAGGAAGAGGCTTTCTCGATGGTTCAATATAATCAGCAATAAAGACAATCTTCTCTAAGAGCGACATTCCAGGTCTTCCTGTTGTATGCCAGATAATTGCATTAAGGATATCTTCATCCTCTATCTCAAATTCATTTCTGGCAATATGAGCGCCTACCTTTCCATGCAAAAGGAATGCATTTTCCTTCTCTATCTCAGAATAAGGTATCTTATATTTATCACAAATACGAAGCTTCTCATCATTATCCATGCACTTAGCACAATCATGCAGCATTCCTGCAAGCATTGCCTTCTGTGCAAACTCAGAATTGCTAGTGTCAGGATTATATCGCATTGCCATTGCAACTGCAGTATAAGCAACACCCTCTGTATGATGATATCTTTCCTTGGTTAATTCTTTCTTCAGGTACTTTTTAATCTTCTTCATATAAATGCTCCTGCTTTATATATCTAAGCACCGTTTCAGGTACCATGGCAGAGATATCGCTTCCCTGTCTTACACCTTCACGAATCGCTGTCGAAGATATATCTATCTTATCCATATTCAAGTAAATAATCTTAGCGCCCTTCTGCTCCAACTCGTCACCCTTACGACGCAATACACTCATATCGCTATCATTGCGTACTGCACACACTAACGTACACAATTCGAAAATGACCTCAGGCTTTACCCACTTATCAATATATAGCAGGGAATCCGCCCCTAAGATAAAGTAATATTTTGCATCAGGATGCGCACTGGTCAAACGCTGTAAAGTATCATAGGTATAAGTATTCCCTTCGCGATTGGCTTCCTCCAAGGACAATTCAAAACAGGGATATTCTGCAATCGCAGCCTTTGTCATCGCTACTCTATGCTCTGTTGCCAAGACATTTTTCTTTAGATAAGAGTTGCCACTTGGCATGAATAACACCTTATCCAGCTTCAATGTTTCATATGCACACTTTGCCAGCTGAATATGCCCATTGTGAATCGGATTAAAGGTCCCACCCATGATGCCAATCTTTTGTATAACGGATATATCCTTCATAGAAGACACCAGCCTTTCCGCTTCAGATTACAAAAGTAAAATACTATCCTTACTTTGGAAGAATAATCTTCTGATTCTCCTTAAATGGCTTATATAATACAATCTTCTTACCAATGACCTGAACAACCTGTGAATGTGTACGCTCTGCGATTACATTCGCAATCTCCTTTGGGTCATCGATGCAGTTCTTCAATACTGCAATCTTTACTAACTCTCTAGTGTTAAATACCTCTGAAATAGCTTCAACATTCTCTGGTGTTACAGAAGACTTTCCAATCTGAAATACAGGGTCAATGTTCATTGCTAATCCCTTAAGATAAGATCTCTGTTTGCTTGTCATATTTCCTCTCATTCTGCCAATTGTATCGGCGATGTATCTAAATTATTATTTATAGTAATTAAAAGCAAGACCGTACATACGAACAGTCGCACCTTCTTCGATTCCAAGAGCCTCAAGCTCGTCCAAAATTCCATTATCCTTAAGGAAATCCTGGAAGAACTTAAATCCTCTCTCTGACTCAAGGTTGGTATAACCAAGCATCTTCTCGATTCTAGGTCCTTCTACTACATACTCATTTGCCTTTTCATCATATTCAACTGTATATGGCTCATTGCCTGTTACAATATCAACATCAGGAATAAACTCAGGCTCAAATACTGTCGGTGCTTCATTAATCTCTGCAAGCATGTCGCTTACACAATAGAGCAACTCATTTAGACCCTTTCCTGAAACTGCTGAAATTGGAAATACCTTGATTCCCTTTGGCTCAAATTCACTGCGAAGCTTTGCCACTGGATCTTCGCCATCTTCTGTATAAATGGCATCAATCTTGTTCGCAGCAATAACCTGTGGTCTGTTCACGATATCTGCATTATAAGCTTCTAACTCCTTATTAATCGCATAGATGTCTTCAATAGGGTCTCTTCCCTCTGTAGAAGCTGCATCCACCAAATGAATCAGGACCTTAGTTCTCTCAATGTGTCTTAAGAACTCATGTCCAAGACCAACTCCTTCTGAAGCACCTTCAATTAATCCTGGGATATCTGCAATAACAAATCCCTTCTTGCCATCTAAATCAACGACACCAAGGTTAGGATTCAAGGTTGTAAAGTGATAATTTGCAATCTTTGGTCTCGCATTTGTAACGCGGGATAATAAAGTAGACTTACCAACATTAGGATATCCTACCAAACCAACATCTGCAATTACCTTTAACTCAAGGAACAACTCAAGTTCCTTGGCTGGCTGACCAGGCTGTGCATACTTAGGTGCCTGCATGGTAGATGTTGCATAATGCTGATTACCATTTCCACCCTTACCGCCTGATAAAATAACAAATCTGCGATTATCACATGACATATCTGCAATAACCTTACCTGACTCGAACTCCTTAATAACTGTTCCCTCTGGAACCTTAAGGATAATATCTTCTCCGTTCTTACCACGGCAATTCTTCTTACCGCCGTTCTCGCCGTCCTCAGCGCAATACTTTCTAACATGGCGGTAATTTACCAAGGTATTCATACCTTCGTCCACTTCAAAAATTACACTTCCGCCATGTCCACCGTCGCCCCCATCAGGACCACCGTTTGGAACATATTTTTCTCTTCTGAAGGAAACGTGACCGTCTCCACCTTTTCCGCTTCTTACATATATTTTCGCTCTATCTGCAAACATAATTCCCTCCATGGCTACTGCTTAATTGAAGTTCTAATCAAGCAAGCTCAAGCTTGCTTGTCGTACCAAGCGCAGGTGGCAAAGCCACCCATTTCATTATGCGCTTGTGTACATACAAAAGGCTTCAGGTGTCCCTGAAGCCCTTAACACATTCGTAAACAAATTACCCTGCTAATTATTTCTCTACAGGATATACGGAAGCCTGTTTCTTATCTCTTCCCTTTCTTTCGAATCTGAGTACACCATCAACTAATGCGAATAATGTATCATCTCCGCCACGTCCTACATTGACACCTGGATGAATCTTTGTTCCACGCTGTCTATATAAAATGTTACCTGCCTTTACGAACTGACCGTCTGCTCTTTTTGCACCTAATCTCTTAGACTCGGAATCTCTACCGTTCTTAGTAGAACCTACTCCCTTCTTATGAGCAAAAAACTGAAGGTTTAATTTCATCATGGTCTTACACCTCCTCAAATCTGAGTTTCAAATATTTCTTACCGTACAAATTTACAATGTCTGTTAAACCCAATATCATTGAATCCATCAAAAGCTTTGACTGCTCGCTGATTTCCTTTGGAAAACGACACTCAATATATCCTGTGTTCTCATCACTCTTCACATCCATCTCCTCATGAACAAGTTCATCCATGGAGTTCAATGTGTTGATAACAAGTACTGATACAGATGCGCAAACAATATCCTTACCAGAATTGGCGAATCCTGCGTGTCCCTTACATGTAAAACCCTTGTATAGATTATTATCAGATTTATAAATTGTAATCGTAGTCATAATCAATAACCATCAATTAAGCGTTGATCTTTTCAATCTTAACCTGAGTGTATGCTTGTCTATGACCGTTCTTCTTGTGATAGCCTGTCTTTCTCTTATACTTGTAAACGATAACCTTCTTGCCTCTTCCCTGCTCCATAACAGTTGCAGTTACAGTAGCCTTAGCTACGTCATCGCCAACCTTAAGAGAATCATTGCTAACAGCAATAACTTTGTCAAAAGTTACAGTGCTTCCAACTTCGTTCTCAAGCTTTTCAACCTTGATTACATCTCCCTCGGAAACCTTGTACTGCTTTCCACCTGTTGCAATAATTGCGTACATATTGCACCTCCTAAATAATTACTCGCTAACTTTGGTGTCGCAAAAATGCGCACTTATACCTCGTTATGCGGCATACTCATAAATATTATCATCAAATCTTTGAACTGTCAACATTTGTTGTAAAAATTTATAAAATTCTTCAAGTCCTCTTAAAATGCCTTAAGCTGCTGTGCAAGAATCGGCTTTGTTTTCTTTCTGGTAATCTCTACAAGTCCTAATGGAGTCATATCTACAACATTTGTATAAATCTTATCCTGCCCTGCAAGTTCTCGCAATTCTCTCAAAAGTGCTTCCTGCTTCTCCTGACTCTTCATATTCAAAAAGTCTACAATAATAATACCCGAAAGGTTTCTCAAACGTATCTGGCGCATAGTCTCCGTGGCTGCTTCAAGATTAATCTTATAGATATATTCCTCGTTTTCCTTACCCGAAATATTCTTACCTGAATTCACATCCACCACATACATGGCTTCTGTCTGTTCTATAACAAGGTATGCTCCCGATTTCATCCAAACCCTTTTATCCAACAGCTCTCCAAGCTTAGTCTCAACACCATATAGCTTCTGCATCGAATAGGAAACGTCTGTATATAAACGAAGCATAGAAAGATATTGAGGCATATTTGCAGCCAAATAAGCCTTCAGTTCAGCAAATAAGTCCTCATCATCTGTCACAATCTCAGAAAATTCCGCATGACTGTTATCACACACCTGTGCCAGATATTCGCTTGCCGCCTTACGCACACAACTATAGCAGGTTCTATGACGACTGTTCTGCAATAGCTGCTTCATCTCATCAGACAAAAGCTTACATTCATCTGCAAAAGCCTGGAGCTGATTCTCCTCTGCAAGTCTGCCTGCATTCGTTCGTACCACAATGCCATAAGGAATGTCCTTAGGCACTGCTTCAAAAAGCGCATCCTTCCACTTCTTTGCTACTTTATTGGAAATGCCTTTCTTGGTATCTGCATTTGTTACCACACAGTAATTCCCTGCTAAGGATAAATTCAGTGTAAAAACAGGCTCCTTAGTGCGAACCGCCTCTTTCTCTAACTGTACTAGCACTTCATCTCCTGCGACCAGCTTGCCGTTATATTCACGATTGGTTAGAACTGGCACATATTTATCCAAAGGTAAAAATCCCTTTTTCCCTGGCATATAATCAATAAATGCCGCATTCAAATGAGGTACTACATTAACAACCTTTGCAACATAGATATCTCCTATGCTTCCTCTCTCACTCTGTCTTGAAAAAGCGACTGACTCCATGCGATTATTATTTATAACAAAGGATAAAACACCTTCTTGATATCTTGTAATTACAAGCTTTGCATCCGTCATTAAAAATCGTCTCCAACCTGTCCTAAAGGAACCAGCTTACGGTTCTCTTCATCACCAAGATTTGTATAGGTTTCTTCTCGCGTTACTAAAAGTGCAAGCTCATTAAGCTGGGCGCCATTTTTCTCATAAAATGCCTTCATTACCAAGCTTGGCTTAATATTTCCCGCACTGCTGCAATCTACTGTAATCGAAATATCCTTACCATTATCAGCCATATGACAGTCATAAATAGAAGGCTTCATATCGAAGGTAGATTCACTTCTCTTTGTCTGCTTTGTTACAACAATCTCGTCTTGTGCAAAGAATTCATCAAGCTTAGAAGCATAGTCAAAGCTTGGTTCATAGCCTTCTCTAAAACGAATTGTATAGGTGGCAGCTGCGACACTTGCCATAGCATTTCCTGCACCTTCAGGCAAAAGCTTGATTTCAAGAACTTCAATGCCTTCTACCATCTGTTCGTTAAACTGCTTTAACATTTCGGTAGCACTTGTAACAGAATTCACCTCAATATCCATGTATTCGCCATTACTCTCTAAGCCAATACCAAGAGGCTTGGAAAAGGACATAATCTGATGATGTCTAAAGCAACTTGAATATGCAATATCAATCCCTGCTCGTCAGATTGCTTTCTGGAAAAAGCGCATAACATCAAGGTGTCCGATAAATCTTAAGGCACCATATTTTGAAAATTTAACTCTAAGCTTCATTGTTTGCACCTTCCTTTGTCTTTCTAGGCTCTACACATACACCACAGCCAAAACGAGCTGCTCCACATGCATTACACTCTATATAACAATTCTTTGTTACTTCTTCCTTGGTTGCCTGTAGCCATTCTCTCTTTAAGAACTCCTTGGTTACACCGCAATCAATGAAATCCCAAGGGAAAATCTCATCCAAATCTCTTTCTCTTGTAGTATAGAATCCAATATCAATACCACACTCTTCAAAGGTCTGCATCCAGACATCATTCTGATAGTACTCAGCCCATGCATCGTAAATACAGCCTTTCTGATAAGCCTTTAAGATAACCTCTGCAACCTTTCTGTCGCCTCGTGCAAGGATACCCTCCATAACACTTGCGTCAGCCTCATGCCAGTTATACTTAATGCTCTTCTGGTTAAGCTGCTCCATAATAGAACGCTTTGTTAAATAAGCCTTATCCAAGAACTGCTCTTTAGTACACTGAGGCGCCCACTGGAATGGTGTAAATGGCTTTGGAATAAAGAAAGAAGTACTTGCTACAATCTGTACCTTACCATTTCTCTTCTCCTTTGGAACTGTCTCATAGAATGTTGCAGCTATCTTATTAGAAAGCTCTGCAATACCTCTGATATCCTCTTCTGTCTCAGTTGGAAGACCAAGCATAAAGTAAAGCTTTACTCTTGTCCAGCCGCCCTCAAAAGCAAGCTTTGAACCATTTAAAATAACTTCCTCTGTTAAGCCTTTATTAATAACATTTCTTAATCTCTGACTTCCTGCCTCGGGTGCAAAGGTCAGACTGCTCTTCTTCACATCCTGCACCTTCTCCATAACATCAAGAGAAAAGGCATCAATACGAAGTGAAGGCAGTGAAATATTAATCTTCTTCTCATTACATTCATCAATCAGGAAATTTACCAGTTCTTCCAACTGCGAATAATCACTTGAACTCAAAGAACTCAGCGAAATCTCTTCATGACCAGTATTTGCCAGCATCTTAACTGCGTACTCTTTAAGCATCTCAACATCACGCTCTCTAACAGGACGGTAAAGCTGACCTGCCTGACAAAAACGACAGCCTCTGGTGCAGCCACGCTGAATCTCAAGCACAACTCTGTCCTGTGTACACTTGATAAATGGCACAACAGGCTTCTCAGGATAATAGGTATTCGTAACATCCTTTACGATTTCCTTCATAACCTTTGCAGGAATGTCCTCTCTAGTCGGAGTAAATGACGCAATTGTGCCATCCTCCTTATAGCTTACCTCATAAAACTGTGGCACATAAAGTCCTGGAATCTTAGCTGCCATAGCTAAAAATTCTGTTCGACTTATATTCTTTGCCTTACATTCCTTATATAAATCCAGTAAATTACGGTACTGGGTTTCGCCCTCACCTATATAGAAAATATCGAAGAAATCTGCGATTGGCTCAGGATTGTATGCACATGGACCACCACCAATAACAATCGGATGCTCCTCAGTTCTATCCTTTGCCATAAGCGGAATCTGCGCCAAATCAATGACCTGTAATATATTGGTATAGCACATTTCATACTGAATCGTAATACCAAGGAAATCGAAGTCCTTCAAAGGCTCCTGTGACTCCAAAGCGAAGAGAGGGATATTCTGCTCTCTCATAATAGCATCCAAATCAGGCCATGGCGAATACACTCGTTCACACCATGTATCCTCAAAGCTGTTTAACATATCATAGATAATCTGAATTCCAAGATGTGACATTCCTATCTCATATACATCAGGAAAGCACATGGCAAAACGAATATCTACCTGCTCCTTATCCTTCATGACGCTATTTACTTCATTACCAATATAACGTGCAGGCTTTTCAATTTTTAATAAAATCTCATCACTTAGCGCTAAATTTCGCATGTAATTTCTCCGTTTCTACTTAATAAAATTTATATTGCGCCGCAAAAGCATCACATTTATGCGATATCTTCCTTGCTTTTGCGTGTACATCAAAACAACCTGTGTAGCCTTAAAAGCATAACACAGGTGTTAAGTCTTTACAATGTTTAATTATCCGATAAATCGTCCTTCTTCGTCAAATGTACATAATACACCACCAATGTCAATGACACCAGTCTGCATAACACCATTTGCATCGAAGTAATAAATGTGGTTGCCAATCGTCACCATACCTGTTTCCATATGACCGTCCGCAGCAAAGTATCTTTTGCCATCTGGAAAATCAAGGAAGCCCGTATACATGACACCGTCCGCACCGAAGAAGAACTTCAAGCCTGCAAGCTCATGTAAGCCTGTCAGCATCAGACCGTTGGAATCAAAGTAATACAGCTTATTATCCACCAAGGTTAAACCTAATGCCATTGTTCCATCAGGTTTAAAATAGAAGGTTCCATTCTCTGTTGGAAGCCATCCCGTATAAAGCTTACCTGTTCCATCAAATAAGTATCTGGCACCGTTCAAATCCAGCCAGCCCTTCTTCATCTTGTAATTCTCGTAATAATAAATCGCACCCTTACGAGACACAAAGCCTGTATCAACAATTGTAGTAGAATAATCCTTTAAAGAAAAGTTCAAATCTACATCACCGCTGATTCCGTTGATTCTTCCCGTACTGCTATACTGCCATACAGAAGCATCAGGGATATCCAGCTTATTGCCCCACTGTGCTACCCATTTATCATAATGTATATTTCCGATTTTGCTGTTAAACCAATATTTATTTGCATAAACCATTGGATGATATCCTTCTGCTTCAACCAAAGCACAGAAGGTATTTGCCATCAATGCCAGAGTGTCCGCACTTAAGCTCTGCTGAACCTTGTCCTCCACATCCCAGACAATCGGATAGGAAACCTCAAGATTCTGTACCAGATTCAGCACAAACTGCGCTTCCATCGCTGCTTCATGAACATTGGTTGCGTAGGAATAAATATAAACACCTGTCTTAATTCCTGCCGCCTTGGCGCCTAACATATTGGCAAAGAAATAATCATCAATTCCACTCTTCAGGCTGCCTGCCTTGATAAACGCAAAGGAAACACCGCTCTTTGCTACAGCATTCCAGTCAATCTTCCCCTGCCATTTAGACACATCAATACCTGTTTGAATCGTGTTAGCATTTGTATGAAGTGTAGGCACTCCCGATAACATCAAGGATGCCAATGCGATGCATAAACCTTTTGTAAGCATCTTTTTGCATCTGTAAATACGACCTCTCGTCATTTGTGATATGTTCTCCCCTTTCCGTGAGTTTTCCCACAAATACAGTATATCGTATTTATTCACACTTTGCCATATGAAATTGTTGGGAAGTTTCTGACAAAAGCATCAAATCATGTGTTCAGCAATTATCTGTTTGCCAGTTCCACCATGATTTCTTCCCAGGTTACCCCCTTCTCTACCATAAGAACCATCATATGATAGAGGAAATCTGAGATTTCATACTTAATCTCATTTACATTAGGATTCTTAGCTGCAATAACAATCTCTGTTGCCTCTTCGCCAAGCTTCTTCAATATCTTATCAACGCCCTTATCAAAGAGATAATTGGTATAAGAGCCTTCCTTTGGATTCACCTTTCTATCCATAATAACACCATATACATCCTCAAATACCTTGAGTGGATTTGTGTCATTATATTCCTTCTTCAATACCTCATTAAAGAAGCATGAATAGCTGCCTGTGTGACATGCTGCGCCAACCTGTGAAACCTTTGCTAACATAGTATCCATATCGCAATCTACAGTTAAGGACTTTACATACTGGAAATGACCACTTGTCTCACCCTTTGTCCAAAGCTCGTTACGGCTTCTGCTCCAATAAGTCATCTTACCTGTCTCAATTGTCTTATTATAAGACTCTTCATTCATATAAGCTACCTGTAATACTTCGTTTGTTCTATAATCCTGTACTACAACTGGAAGCATTCCGTCTGAATTCAGCTTAAAGTCACTCCATTTATAAGCAGCCTCACAAACACTAACAGTAAGCCCCTGCTTTGCAAGTGCCTGTTTCCAAATATAGATATCCTTGGCATGGTCATTTACAAAATTACCTGTGATACCGTCAATTCCCTCATGGCCTAACAATGTCGCCAAAGCATCCTCTTCCATACGCTCTGCAACGCAGGTAGAAGGAAGTGCTGTAACAGCATATGCATCAGAAATGATGTTAGAGTTCATACAGATCAGTTCACTTACATACTCCTCAAGCAATGCCTTATTTGTCTCAAGCTCAGATACATTGGCATATGCCGCAAGTATCTTACCCTTACCAAACTTCTTAGATACTTCTTCAGTAATTTCAACATTAGATGTCTTAGAATAATTCAAAACCGCCTTTGCACACCCCGCATAAAGCAGCTTCTTAATATCTTCCATACGCTTTACATTACCTGCTCCGATAACAGGCACTTCGCTGACAAGCGCAATCTTCTTAATTACATCAAGTGCAGCCTCATGCTCATCATCTGTGACAGACTGGTCAAATACAATAATTCTGTCTGCACTGTTATTACAGTAAAACAAAGCAAGCTCTGCTGGTTCCTCGCTTACTACAGTATGGTCTGTAAGACTTCTGACAGCCTTACCCTGATATAAATATATACATGCATCAATTAATTTCTTACTCATGCTTTTATCCTTTCCTACAGGCTACCCTTGGTAGATAATACATCCTGAATTCTATTATCATAAGAGGTGGCATCATCCAAAGCCTTCGCAAATGCCTTGAAAATTGCTTCTATCATGTGGTGACTGTTATCACCGCTTAACATCTTAATATGAATATTCATGCCTGCGCTATAAGAAACCGCATAGAAGAACTCCTTCACAAGAGAAGTATCCAGCTCACCGCACATTGCATCAGGAAAATTACAGTCAAACTGTAAATATGGACGTCCGCACAAATCTACTGCGCAAAGAGCCAAAGCATCGTCCATTGGAAGAATAAAGTAACCATAACGCTTAATACCCTTCTTATCGCCTGCCGCCTCACGAATAGCATTACCAAGAACAATACCTGCATCCTCTACTGTATGATGTCCATCCACCTTCAAATCGCCCTTAATTGCAACATCTAAGTTAAAGAAACCATGCTTTGCAAAGCCCTCTAACATATGGTCAAAGAATCCGATTCCTGTACTGATATTGGAAGCTCCGTCTCCGTCCAAATTCAAACACATCTGAATGTCTGTTTCCTTAGTAACTCTGTTTACACTTGCACTTCTACTCATATTCCACCTCCACAAATATTTCGTAATTAATCTTCAAATCTGACTCTGATTGAATTTGCGTGTGCTGTTAAGCCTTCCTTCTCAGCGAAAAGCTCAATATCCTTATGTACCTTCTCCAATGCCTCTCTTGAGTAGCTGATAATGCTTGATTTCTTCACATAATCGTCAACATTCAAAGGTGAGAAGAACTTTGCAGTTCCATTGGTCGGTAATACATGATTTGGTCCAGCATAGTAATCACCAAGTGGCTCTGATGAATACTCACCAAGGAAGATAGCACCTGCATTCTTAATCTTTGTCATCGTATCAAACGGATTCTTAGTCAAAATCTCTAAGTGCTCAGAAGCAATCTCATTTGTCGCTTCAATTGCAGTCTCCATATCAGGAGCAATTAAAATATATCCATAGTTATCTAATGACTTCTGCATAATCTCTGTACGACTTAATTTGCTTAAGAATACATCTACTTCCTTAGAAACTGCCTCTGCAAGCTCACGGCTTGTTGTAACTAAAATAGCAGACGCAAGCTCATCATGCTCTGCCTGTGATAATAAATCAGCAGCAACATACTTAGGTGTAGCAGTCTCGTCTGCTAAAACTAAAATCTCAGAAGGTCCTGCAATAGAGTCAATACTAACATGTCCGTATACAGCACGCTTTGCCAATGCAACGAAGATATTACCAGGTCCTACAATCTTATCTACCTTAGGAATCATCTCTGTTCCATATGCCAATGCTGCAATCGCCTGTGCGCCGCCAACCTTGAAAATCTTGTCAACACCTGCAATATCAGCAGCTACCAATGTAGCAGGATTTACCTTACCATCTGCACCTGCAGGAGTTGTCATTACGATATTAGGAACGCCTGCTACCTTTGCAGGTACTACATTCATTAATGTGGTAGAAGGGTAAGCAGCCTTTCCGCCTGGTACATATACACCTACAGTCTGCATTGGTGTAATCTTCTGACCTAAGATAGTGCCGTCTTCCTTGGCATCAAACCAGCTGTTTCTCTTCTGCTTCTCATGATACGCTCTGATATTGGCAGCAGAATCCTTCATAACACGGATAAAATTCTCATCAATCTGTGTATATGCCTCCTGAATCTCTTCAGGTGTTACCATAAAGGTATCCTTTGTCATTACACACTTATCAAACTTCAAAGAATACTCAAAAATAGCCTCTTCTTTTCTTGACTTTACATTCTCAATGATATCTGCAACGATTTTCTCATACTCGCCGTAATCATTTGTACTTCTCTTTAACAAATCCTCTAACAGATTCTTCTTTGTCTCATTTGTAAGAGTTACGATTCTCATATATTAACCATACCTTTCTATTTCAAATGCTTAACTATAATTGTGCCTTCAACGCCTGAAGTATTTCCTTAATTCTATCTGCTTCCATCTTCATGCTTACCTGATTCACAATCATTCTGGCTGATAATGGGCAAATCTCCTCTAATACCTCCAAGCCGTTCTCACGAAGTGTAGAACCAGTCTCTACGATATCTACGATAACATCGCTCAAACCTACAATCGGTCCTAACTCTACAGAACCATGAAGTTTGATAATATCTACTGTCTGATGCTTCTTATTATAGAAATAATCCTTGGCAATATTAGGATACTTACTAGCTACACGAATCATCGCATGATGCTGTAAAAGCTCCTTCGCTGATGCAGGACCACACACACACATACGGCACTTTCCAAAGCCAAGATCCATAACCTCGTATACCTTACGATTCTCTTCTAAAATAGTATCCTTACCTACTACACCAAAATCCGCCGCACCATACTCAACGTAAGTAGGTACATCGGAAGCCTTTGCAAGGAAGAACTTAAGCTTTAACTCCTCATTCACAAAGATAAGCTTTCTGGAATCCTTATCCTTCATCTCCTCACAGGTAATACCAATCTTCTCTAATAAATCTAATGTTTTATACGCAAGTCTGCCTTTACCAAGGGCAAAGGTCAGATATCTCATATCTTCGCTCATTTTCTAATCACCTTTCCCAAAACCAATATAACGATTAGTTCCGATTAATCCACATAAATCAGCTTTGCAAAATGATTTGCCTTTGCAAACTGCTCATATGCTTCCTTAGACTTCTCCTGCTTCATCATTACAGTCGAATAGCCTTCATTACGATACTTTTTAGCCTCGCTAATTGCCTTTTCGGCATCGCAGCTATATACAAGTAATAAATTCTTATTCTCTACCTCAGGGCAAAGCTTCTGACTTGTTAATGCTGCAACCAAATCATCAATAATCACAACAAAGCCTGTTGCTGGCGATGGCTTACCAAACTTCTCTAATAAATTATCATAGCGGCCGCCCTTTGCAATCGCACTTCCTGTGCCATATGTATACGCATTAAAAATAACGCCTGTATAATAGTTATACTTACTTACCATTGCCAAATCAAAGGATATGTACTTCTCAACTCCATAAAGCTTTAACACCTCATACACCTTCTGCAAACGCTCAATTGCTTTCACAGAACGCTCATTTCTTGCGAATTTTAAAGCTTCATCAAGTATCTCATAGGAACCAAACAGTTCTGTAACAGATAAAAGAGCCTTAATATCCTCATCAGAAATATTTCTGCCTGCCAAAAACTCCTCTGCACCAAAGTAATTGCGATTAGAAATCAACTCACGAAGTGCAAGCTCAGTATCTGTATCAAGTCCTGCCTGCGCACATAAGCCCTTAAAATACTCTGCCTGACCGATAGATACCTGAAACTCCTTTAAACCTGTATTCAAAAGTGCCTCTACAAGCATAGAAATCATCTCTGCATCCGCCTCAGGAGACGAATCTCCAATCAGCTCAGCGCCCATCTGTGTAGTTTCCTTAAGCTTTCCCTGTAAATTATCTGTATTAATAAAATTATTTCCCAAATAGCAAAAACGTAAAGGAATCGTCTCATCCATAAAGTACTTGGCAGCACTTCTAGCGATAGAAGGTGTAAAATCAGGTCTCAATACCAGTGTATTACCCTCCTTATCAAAGAACTTATATAACTCCTTAGACGCTGTTGTTCCAATCTCACGACTGAAAACATCAAAAAACTCAAAGGTTGGTGTCTGGATATCCTGATATCCATAGCTTCTAAGCTTCTCGTGAAAAAGATTCTGAATATTTAACTTATTGGCATACTCTGCGCCATAGATATCGCGCACACCTTCTGGTGTATGTACCAAACGTTTTCCCATAAATTCCATATATGTCACTCCTCAAATTATATTCTTATCTAAATCTATTCTGCCTTAAGCGCGTCATGCTTTAGCGTAGTAACGTGCTAATTTGTTATCATGATAAAATATAGTATACACATTTTCCTTAACCATGTCAACCTTTTAACAATCGGAATACGATACTTATTCTCTCTCGCTTAAATCCATTTGAAGCATATCAAGATACGGAACAAGAATTCCCTGCTTCTTCTCAATAAAATACTTAGGATTTAATTCGTCAAAGCGAAAGCTCTTTCGTCCGCCCTCTTCCATGCGGCTCCAGAAAACTGCCAAATCACGAAACGGCAGATAATACATCACATCCCGCTTCGTATAATATATTAAAAAGAAAGCAACGCCGTCCTGTCTTTCAAAATCCCGCATGAATTCCACCTGATGCGGATGTATATTCTGCAAGGTAAAGGTATCAACTGCGCATTCCTTGGCATCAAAGCAAACAGGGATTCCCTGCACGGCACCAATATAGTCTACCGTACTCTTCTGGTCAAAGTACGCTAATGTAATATGTCTGCTTTCCTTATCAATATTAATCGGTGTAATCGGTGTTGGTACCTTCTGAATCAATGCCAGTTTACACTCCCGATATTTTTCATTAGTCCTGTTAATCATTTCCTCCAGTAAGGAACCTCGCAATCCCCTTGAATTCCATGTTGCCATATGTAAGTATTTCCTTTCCAGTATTAATCTCTTAGGCTGTCCCTTTACACACTCTATTACTTCATTAACTCTTTGAAAATCTTTGGCTCTTCACAAATCAAAACCATTTCTGACAGCTCACAAAAGCGTTCGTCCTCTATCTTTGGAAATACCAGACGCTTTGCATGTAACAACTGTGCTGTAACGCCCTTTTTACGATACTCACGATTTAACTTCTCAAATCCATACTTGGTATCTCCAAGAATCGGATGACCTAACGATGCCAGATGCGCACGAATCTGATGCGTTTTTCCAGTAAAAAGCTGTACCTCCAGCCTTGTCAGTCCATTTGCCTGCTGTTCTGTATCAAAAGCTGTATCAATATATACCGCATCCTTCCTCTGGGACTTTGGAATCTCCGTCTCGGAGGCATAAATTACAACCTGATTCTGAGCTTCCTTCTTATATAAGTAGCCCGTTACTCTGGTATGAAGCTCTACACTTCCACCAACGATACAGGAATAATACTTTTCCAAGGTCTTTTCCTTAATCATCTGACTCATAAGCTGCGAACCAGCAAGACTCTTCCCGCAAACTACCATTCCAGAAGTATTGCGGTCAAGACGGTTACAGATAGAAGGCTTGAAGGTCGAAAGCTCCTCTGCAGTAATCTGTTCCTTTTCCAACATATAACCAATCAGCCACTCATTTACGCTGACATCTGTAGACGCTGCCTTCTGCGAAAGAACACCTGCAGGCTTATTTACAACCAGCACATCTTCATTCTCATATACAATGGAAATATTTCCTAATTCATCATATGCATTGCGATAGCCTGTAAGCTCCTGCTTTGAAACTCCACCGCTGACCACTGCCTCAGTCTTTGCAGAGCCTGCATTGGCAACAACCTTTTGACCACTGAACTTTTCAAAGGTTTCATCCGACAGAAAAAGCTTTACCTCATCATTGACCTGAAGCATCTCCTTGCCATCGCATTTCTTGCCGTTTAAGACGATGTTTTTCTTACGAAGCATCTTATAAATAAAGCTGTCAGGAGCATTCTTTAATAATTTTTTTAAATACTTATCGAAGCGCTGGTTTGCCTCATTCTTATTAATCTGATATAAAAACACACCTTATCTTACCTTTCAACTCTGTCATCATTCTATAATGAAATATCGCAAAGAAGCTGAGCTACATCTGCCTCCTTAGTACCTGTCTCTAACTCATTCAACTGTACCAAGCGTTCCTCAAACCTCTTCTGTTCCTTAAAAATCTTAATGGTCAAACCTGTAAGACTGTTCATCTTTGCCAAGTCCTGAATATGTGTCTGACAAGCCTCTACATCGCACTCTTCAAACTCTGTATAACCAATTAAGTTATTACCTCTGATGGCAAATGCATTAATTGGAAAATTCTTCTTGTAAGAGGTCAGATACATATTATATAAAATTTTAACCTCGCCTTTTTTCTCCTCAAAAGTCTGCCATGCAGTTTCATTGTACTTTGGTACACGCAAATACATAATCATGGATACCAGACTCTTGCTTGCAGGCAGCAGTCCTAATACTGCAACCACAGTCAAAAGATTCGTCTTTGTCTTCGTAGTCAAATATCCCATCAGCAACAAACCTAAAGAAAGTCCAAAGAATACCACGGTCTTAATAATCTCAATCTTTCTCTGCCTTTCCATATATCCAAAATCGCCTTTTACAGGCTTTTTCTTCTGTGTATCCATCATAAAAATCCTCTCTATTTTGTCAATCTCATAACTGCCAATATCAAATCGTGCGGTAATACCTTAGTAATCACATGCGCCGCACGCATCGGTAACCCATATACAGAAACCTTTTTCTTATTCTTAGCATCATAAATTGCCTGCGCAACAACGTCCTCAGCTTTTGCCATTACCAGCTTCTTAATCGCCAAGGTGCCGCCACCCTTTTCTGCAATATCGAAAAATGGCGTATCTACAGGGCCTGGACATACCGCCGTAACATAAATGCCACGCTTTCTCAAATCCTCTGCCAATCCTTTTGAAAAGCTTAACACATAGGACTTTGTTGCAGCATATACCGCAAACGACTTCTGTGGTACAAAAGCTGCACTGGATGCTAGCTGAATAATTCTGCTGTTACGCTTCATATACAGAAGGCACATATGTGTCATCTGGGTCAAAGCACGACAGTTCAAATCAACCATACCCGTTACATCTGCTTCGCTTTGCTCATCAAAATCGCCAAACATACCGTATCCCGCACAGTTTACCAGCATACGAACCTCTGGCTTTTCTCTATACAAAAGTGCCTTTAATCTATCCATATCCGCCTGCTTTGTCACATCCATATCCAGTACTCTTGTGGTATGCTCCATTACAGAAGCCACCTCTAACAGCGCTTCCTTACGTCTGGCAATTAACCATATCTCATCAACCTTCTTCAAGGATAATTCAGCATCTAGCTGCAAAGCAAACTCAGTTCCCATTCCCGAAGACGCACCTGTTATGATTACAATATTCATACAAACAACCTTACCTTTCCGTTATACGTTATTTCTTTTTGTGTGTATTACGAATTGTTTTCTTTTTCTTAGGCTTTTCTGTTGTCTTATTCATTGCTGTATTTTTACCGCCTTTGTTCATCGTCTGCTTCGCACTCTTACCAGACTTTGAAGCTGATTTATCTCCTGCCTTCTTACCCTTATAACCCTCTGCTGCATTCTGCGATGCAAGCTTTCTTGGCTTAATCAGACACTTCTTGTCAAAGCCGATTAAATCCTCTCTGCCCGCAGTAACCAATGCCTCACGAACCAAATCATAATTCTTAGGATTACGATACTGTATCAACGCTCTCTGCATTGCCTTCTCATGAGGGTTTCTGCACACATACACAGGCTTCATGGTATCAGGATTGATACCTGTATAGTACATTACCGTAGACATGGTAGAAGGTGTCGGATAGAAATCCTGTACCTGCTCAGGCATATATCCAATATCCCGTAAGTACTCTGCTAACTCAATCGCTTCCTTCAAGGTAGAGCCAGGGTGCGACGACATCAGATATGGAACTAAAAACTGATTCTTACCAAGCTTCTGATTCAATCGCTTATACTTCGCACAAAACGCCTCATAAACCGCATTCTCAGGCTTACCAAGCAACGATAATACCGTATCGCTGATATGCTCTGGTGCCACCTTTAACTGACCACTGATATGATGCTCCACCAACTCCTTAAAAAAGGTATCATCCTTATCTTCCATTAAATAATCAAATCGGATTCCCGACCTTACAAAGACCTTTTTCACTCCAGGCAGTTCACGCAGACTACGCAGAAGCTGTAAATAATCTGAATGGTCTACCTGTAAATTCTTACATGGCTTTGGAAATAAACACTGTCTGTTCTTACATACGCCCTTTGTCATCTGCTTCTGACAGGACGGCATTCTAAAGTTCGCTGTCGGTCCGCCGACATCGTGAATATATCCCTTGAAATCCTTATCCTGAGTCACAAGCTTTGCTTCTTCTATAATAGACTCATGACTTCTAACCTGTATCGTGCGTCCCTGATGGAAGGTAAGCGCACAGAAATTACAACCGCCAAAGCAGCCTCTGTTACTAATCAGGGAGAACTTAATCTCCGCAATCGCAGGAACACCGCCAGCCGCCTCATAGGACGGATGATAGGTTCTCATATATGGCAATGCATACACATCATCCATTTCCTGCATGGTTAACGGCTCCTGTGGCACATTCTGTACAACATAGACTCCATTTGGATATGGCTCTACTAATACCTTTCCATTAAATGGGTCTGTATTATTATACTGCGTCTTAAAGCTTTGAGCATATAATGACTTATCTGCCAGCATCTCATCATAGGCTGGTAATATCTCATGATTATACAGACCACTGATATCCTTGGTCTTATAAACAGTTCCAGGAATAAATGTAATATCCTGTACTGCAATCTGGCTATTCAATGCGTCAGCAATCTCTACAATGGACTTCTCACCCATTCCATATGAAATCAAATCCGCCTGACTATCCAATAAAATGGAACGCTTGAAAGAATTTGACCAGTAATCATAATGCGCCATACGACGAAGACTTGCTTCAATTCCACCTATGATAATCGGTGTTTTCTTATAGGTTCTTCTAATCAGATTACTATATACCACTACCGCGTGGTCTGGTCTCTTATATGCCTCACCACCAGGTGTATAGGCATCGGACTCTCGATGTCTCTTAGATACATAATAATGATTTACCATGGAATCCATATTACCTGACGATACAAGGAAACCAAGTCGCGGCTCACCAAACACATTGATACTGTTATCATCCTTCCAGTCAGGCTGCGCAATAATACCCACCGTATATCCATGTGCCTGCAATATTCTGGAAATAATCGCCGTACCAAAGGAAGGATGATCCACATACGCATCACCTGTCACATAGACAAAATCTAACTGTGAAACACCAAGCTCCTCCATTTCCTCTCTTGTAATCGGTAAAAATCCATTCTCTTTAGACAAAATTCATTCTCCTTATTGCTCAAAAACTTTATAATAACTAATTACTATGATTTTAAACCTGCAATTTCCTCTGCTGAAAGCTCACGAAAATCGCCCTTTTCCAATGTCTCATCCAATACCAGACTTCTCATAGAAAGACGCTTTAAATAGATTACCTGTCCTCCTATTGCCTGTATCATACGCTTTACCTGATGAAAACGTCCCTCAGTAATCGTTAATTTAATGACATAGTTGTCATCTTTAATAGTAATAACCTCAACCTTGGCAGGCAGTGTTATAGCTTCATCACCAATATCCACTCCTGCACATAATTGCTCTATCTTAACATTATCTAACTGTCCATCACACTCTACATAGTAGGTCTTTGCCACATGTTTCTTAGGAGACAGCAGATTATGAGATAATTCTCCATCATTTGTTAAGAGCAGTAATCCTTCTGTATCCTTATCCAATCTGCCAACAGGAAATATATCCTTGGTTAACTCCTTGGGCAGCAAATCAATTACTGTCTTATCTATATTATCCTTGGTAGCCGTAACAACTCCTGACGGCTTATGAAGCATATAATAACGGTACTTCTGATAACTCAGGCTTTTTCCCTGATAGCGTACCTCGTCCGTTGCTTCATCTATTTTAATATCCGCTTTTTTCACGACCTGTCCATTTACACTGACAAGTCCTTTCTTCACATATTCCTTCACCTGACTTCTGGTTCCCACCTGCAAATCAGCCAAATATTTGTCCAAACGCATATTTATCCTCGCTTTATAATATCTTATAGGGATAATAGCCTGTATTGGAAACCAAACTATGTCTTCCTATGCTTATGATGGTCTTGTTAACTGGGCCACAAATATGATACCAACACTCTTTCCCTTTATGATGCTCAGCTCCATCATGATATATTGCGGTCTTGATAAAGTTCTAACCTCTTTTATCAGCCCGTTAATTCGTCCCATCTTTCATTGCAGTACAAATGCTGTTTATGCAATTCTGATGGGCTTTCTGTGTGGATTCCCAATGGGTGCCAAGGTTACCTGTGAACTATATCATAATCATAGAATCAATAAACAGGAAGCCAATCTACTACTTGGCTTTTGTAATAACATCGGCCCTGCATACTTCCTCGGCATCATAACACCCATATTATCCGTTTGTGAAGTACCTTCCATACTTCCGTATATTAGCGGACTGTATATTATCCCATTGCTCTACGGAATCCTGTTATTCCGTATCCATGCACCAAAAAGTAATGATAGCATCCAGTCCAAACAGCAGCCACCCATGCGTGTAATACATGCAATTCGTACAGCCTGTGTTGATAATACGCAATCCATCATCCTTTTAGGCGGGTATGTTACATTTGTAAATTCCCTAAGGGCATTCCTGGTCCCTTTACCATTCGATGCTTCTACAAAAGCAATCCTTGGAAGCATCATCGAAATTAATAGCGGTATCCAGGACATCTATCTGACCGAACTTCCAAACGAGCAAAAAATCTTTTGGATTATGCTGGCTTTGAGCTTTAGCAGCATCTCCTGCTTTATTCAGGCAGCAGGCTTTATCCTTCGTGAAAAGCTATCCTTCAAACTCTATATCCAAAACCACTGCATCGTAACTGCAATCTCTACTCTTTACTACTTTGTCATAACAAATTTGTAAAAAGAACGAAAACCCACAGTAACTCTGTGGGTTTGAAGCACATTATATAACATCAGGACCGTTATCTGTTCCCTGCTCCTGAACCTCGTCCTCTACCTCCTGTGGCGGATTCAACTCAGCACGATTCGCAGATACAATACCATCAATCTGTGTCAATGAAGCCATCATGTTATTATAATCATTGGTAGTAACATCAATGGAATGCTTAATAACATTCTCAAGATTAGCCAGAATGTCATCTGTGTACTGCATTGCGGCTGTTTTCACTGAATTTGCTTCGATTGTTGCACTATCCAAAATCTCCTGTGCCTGCTTAGTTGCCATCTCTACAATCTCATTGGCACGGGCATAAGCCTGCTGCATAATCTGATGTTCACTAATCAACTGATTTGTCTGAACAGTTGCTGCATTAATCAGCTCCTCTGCCTTCTGCTTTGCATCATTTAAAATAGCTTCTTTATTCGCAAGCATTCTCTTATAATTCTCAATCTCAACAGGTGTCTTCATGCGAAGCTCTCTTAACAGCTCATCAATCTCATCCTTATTCACAAGAATCTGATTAGATGAAAATGCCTTAAACTTACAGTTGTCAATATATTCTTCTATCTCGTCAATTAACTGTATAATTCTACTACTCATCCCTTTATACTCCTTCATTCGTTAACTTGTAATTCTGCCTGTTTAAACTTATCGTAAACAAGCTTCGCCACATACTCAGGTACACACTGAGAAATATCCCCTCCAAAGGATGCAATCTCCTTAACACCCGAAGAACTCAAATACGCATACTCTAAGCTGGTAGTAAGAAATACTGTATCCAGCTTCTCATTAGAGAGCTTACGATTGGTCTGGGCAATCTGTAATTCATATTCGAAGTCCGTTATTGCTCTCAAGCCTCGAACAGAAATATGAATATCCTTTTCTCGCGCATAATCTATCAATAGTCCATTAAAAGAATCTACCTTTACATTAGGCATATCCTTTGTAACTTCCTTTAATATACTAACACGTTCCTCTACAGAAAACAACGCATTCTTAGCCTTATTATCCAACACACTAACTGTCAGCTCATCAAACATCTGAGATGCTCTTTTGATTACATCCAAATGTCCCAAAGTAATCGGGTCAAAGCTACCAGGATAAACTGCTGATTTCATGATATTAAATTAACTCCTTTTTATAAATACATGTTTATTCGTTTTATAACACTTTTCCTTCATAACGTCAAAGCCTAATCCAGAAAGGTAATCAAACTCCGTTGTAAGAGATGCTTCTACAACAATCAAAGTATCCTCAGTTACATAGTCAGATGTACTTAATATTTCCAATGCAGTCTTCTCATACTGCTGATCATATGGCGGATCCATGAATATAACATCCACCTCTTCACGAATGCTGCCACGAAGCGCCGAAAAGACATCCTGTTTCAACACTACTGCCTGTTCTGTAAACTTGGTATGGGCAAGATTCTCGACAATACACGTTGCAGGCTTTTGCGCATTCTCAACAAAATAAGCCTTCTTTGCACCGCGGCTGATTGCCTCGATACCTATCGCACCGCTTCCCGAAAACAAATCAACAAAAACACCACCTGGTATATATGGCATCAGCATATTAAATAAGGTTTCTTTCACTCGATCCGTTGTAGGACGGGTTCCCATCCCCTCAGGAGTCTTCAACCTTAAGCTGCGTGCCGTACCTGCTATAACTCTTAACATATCACACCTCTTTGTCAAGCTTTAAGTCCTAAGCTTAGTTCCTTTACTGTCACGCTTTCCAAGCTTAAGCTTATTCAGTTCAACATTTCTACTCTTATATTTCACAACCTGCTCTACACTATTCTGTGTATAGTAAACATTCTCTACAAAATCCTTGTCGCCAAGCTTCATACCGCGAACACCAACCGCAGCCTTCTTCTTCTCTGGAATCTCATCAATTGCAAATCGAAGGAAAAGTCCTTCCTTAGACTGTAAAACAATACCAGTCTGCTCATTCAGCACAGCAACGCTGACTACCTCATCACCATCACCAAGCTTTGTCGCCGCCACAGTACGCTTTGCAACATCAAACTCGCCTCCGCTGACTACCTTACACATAGCCTGCTTTGTAACAAATATCAAGCGATAAAGATTTAACTCTGACTGGCTGGCAACGAGTACAATATCTTCCTTTGCCGACTCATAATTACTAATATTATCAATAGGCATACCCTTATCACGGAATCTTCCAAACGGAGCATCCGCTACTTTAATTGTATGTAATTGGCCTTGATTTGTAAATAGGCAGATTCTTCCCGTGTTCTTGCACTTCACAATATACTTGAACTCATTATGAACAGCGTCCTTATTTCGCTCATAAACAGACATCTCTACTGTCTTACAGTAGCCGAATCTATCCATAAGGAACATAACGTCCATCTCTTCCATCTTCTTCTCTTCATATACTGCTACTTCTGCATTCTCAATCTGCGTACGACGTTTTCTAGAGTACTCCTTCTTAATCTGGTCAAGATCATTCATAATAACCTGAGCCATGGAATCACGTCTCTCCAAAATATCCTCATAACGATAGATATTCGCAGTGGTCTCCTTATGCTCCTTCATCAGAGCTGCAAGCTCAAGACCAATCAGCTTATACAAACGCATCTCTAAGATAGCATTTGCCTGCTTCTCCGTGAAGTTAAGCTGCTGCGCCATAATCTTAGACTCTTTGGAACGGAACTGGATACCATCAATCTTACCCTCTGTCAGACAAGCCTTTGCCATACTTCTATCCTTAGAACCACGCAGAATCTCGATAATCAAATCGATAACATTGCAGGCACGAATCAAGCCTTCCTGAATCTCACGCTTCTCAAGCTCCTTCTGTAATAAGGTATTATACTTACGAGTTGCAACCTCAAACTGGAATGCAACATTCTTAGCGATAATACTCTTTAATCCTAATGTCTCTGGTCTGCCATCAGAAATGGCAATCATATTTACACCAAAGGTATCTTCAAGTCGAGTCTTCTTATAAAGCATATTCGTAAAGTTCTCAACATCAG
>JAFUKJ010000120.1 GCA_017467805.1 Lachnospiraceae bacterium | reverse complement strand
CCTCTTCGTTGCAGGTTTCATGGGATCTCCACAGATGAACTTCGTTGACGCTACAGTATCTGTAAGCGGTGATGTTGCTACATTAAAGGTTGCTGACCTTGCAATCGCACTTCCACCAGCTAAGTCTAAGAAGTTAATCGATGGCGGATATGACTGAAAGGTTGTTACATTTGGTATCAGACCAGAGGATATCTATGATTCTCAGATGATGGTAGAAGCTATAACAACTTGTACCTTCGAAACAACAATTCGAGTTTATGAGCTACTTGGTGCAGAAGTATTCTTATATGCTGACATCGCCGAGACTTCTATCACAGCTAGAGTTGACCCTAGAACAACAGCTAGACCTGGTGATAAGGTTAAGTTCGCTATTGATGTAGAAAAATTACATGTATTCGATAAAGATACAGAAAAAATAATTACACACTAAAACTTCTTTGAGTAAACTTGCGCTCAGTTACTAAACTAAGAAGGACTCAGAAATACTTATTTATATTTCTGAGTCCTTCCTCATTTTCAGCCTTGCACGGCTCATACCTTTATTCAAGTTCTATCGTTCCTGGTGGCTTAGAAGTCAAATCATAGAATACTCTATTAACGCCTCTTACCTCGTTAATGATTCTACTCATTACTGTCTGCAACACCTCAAAAGGAATCTCTGCTGCCTCAGCGGTCATAAAGTCGATGGTGTTAACTGCTCTTAATGCTACTGCGTAGTCGTAGGTTCTCTCGTCACCCATAACGCCTACGGAGCGCATGTTTGTCAATGCTGCAAAGTACTGACCAATGGTTCTGTCAAGACCAGCCTTTGCAATCTCCTCACGGTAGATGGCATCTGCATCCTGTACGATACGAACCTTGTCCTCTGTAACCTCGCCTACGATACGAACGCCTAAGCCAGGGCCCGGGAATGGCTGTCTGAATACCAGCTTCTCTGGGATTCCCATCTCAAGACCTGCCTTTCGAACCTCGTCCTTGAATAAGTCACGAAGCGGCTCAATAATTTCCTTGAAATCAACACAATCAGGCAGACCGCCTACATTGTGGTGAGACTTAATTACGACTGACTCTCCGCCAACTCCACTCTCTACTACGTCAGGGTAGATTGTTCCCTGTACAAGAAAGTCTACGGCACCAATCTTCTTAGCCTCTTCTTCAAATACACGAATAAACTCTTCACCGATAATCTTGCGCTTCTTCTCAGGCTCTTCCACACCTGCAAGCTTGCTATAGAAACGCTCCTGCGCATTGACGCGGATGAAGTTCAGCTCATACTGACCCTTAGGTCCGAAGATTTCCTCTACCTCATCTCCCTCGTCCTTACGAAGTAAGCCGTGATCTACGAATACACAGGTTAACTGGTCGCCGATTGCCTTAGACAGCATAACTGCTGCCACAGAGGAATCCACACCACCTGATAAAGCGCAAAGCACCTTACCCTTGCCAACCTTCTCTCGGATTGCTTTAATAGAATTCTCTACAAAGGAATCCATCTTCCATGTACCTGCACAGCCGCACACACCGCGTACAAAGTTATATAACATCTTTGTACCCTCCTGTGTATGAAGTACCTCTGGATGGAACTGGATTGCGTACAGATTCTTCTCTCTGTTCTCAGCCACTGCTACAGGACAGTCAGCAGTATGACCTACAATAGAAAATCCAGGTGCAATCTTAGATATATAATCAAAATGGCTCATCCAACAAATGGTTGTCGCTGATACGTTACCAAACAATGGAGATGTAGTATCTACCATTACCTCTGTCTTACCGTATTCACGAACAGGTGCCTTCTCGACTCTACCACCAAGCACATGCATCATAAGCTGTGCGCCATAGCAAAGTCCTAATACAGGAACCCCTAACTCAAACAATTCCTTAGTATAAGTCGGTGCACCTGGCTCATAACAACTGTTTGGTCCGCCCGTCAGAATAATTCCCTTTGGGTTCATCGCTTTAATCTTCTCGATATCCGTTCTATACGAATAGATTTCACAGTATACGTTACACTCTCTGACACGTCTTGCAACCAGCTGATTATACTGACCACCAAAATCGAGGACGATAACTTTTTCTTTTTCCATTCTTTACTCCATTCTGCGCATTACGCAATTAGATATAGCTTTTTCTATCATCAATTATATTGCAATATCTATTTTCTTGTCAAAATAGTAAAATATACAATATTTTAGACTGAAATAATCAATCCATCGCCATATCGACGAAGAACACGCAGTTTTACACAACAGGCGCATAAATCCCATGACTTATGCACCTGTTATCCACGAAATAATAGTATAAACTTAAGCTTCCTGCTGCTGCAAATATTTCTCTCTTGTTGCCATACCGCCACGAATATGTCGCTCTGCTTTATTCACGTCTAACACACTTCTTGCTTCCTTGGCAAGCCCTGGATTAATCTCCTCTAACCGCGACACTACATCCATATGTACCGTACTCTTACTAATCCCGAAATGTTTTGCCGCCTGACGGACTGTCGTATGATTATCAATAATATATCTGGCTATTTCCATGGCTCTTTGTTCAATATAATCTTTCAAGCAAAAATCCCCTGCATCACTTGTTTATCACATTGTATGCAAGGGATTCTTTAATTATGTATGACTTGTAGCCTCCATAAAATACATTTTTGCATCATAATCCTGATAGAGAGAGGTATTTGCTCCAAAGCCTGTTCCTGCAAAGCTCTGCGCCAAATGTACACCGCTATGATTTAACAGAGAGCCGCTTACTATCGCATCCTCTACCTCGCCGTCCAGCTTCACGAATTTGGCCACCACGTTATGAACCAGCGAGTCCTGTTTGATATGAATCGGTGAAATCGTATTTACCAAATCTCCCATTCTATGAATATCGTATTTCACAGGAATATTATAAAAATGATATAGTTTGTCGTTATCTAATCCTTTGGTCTTAAACATATGATGACTGTAATTAGGAATTACCTGGCCTTGGAGTACAATACCTACAGCTTGGTTTGCATCCTTACCCACGATATTCCAACGCACCACATCTGTATCGTAAGGACCTCTTCTTTCTAAAGTATTAATTCCCCTTGCCGCCTTTAATCGGTATAGCTGTCCAAACTGCAAGGTTTCTCGCCACTGTTTATACAGACGGATTTGCTCCGCAATTTCATTCAGATCTTCCTTCTTCATATCACTCAGATTACATTCATAGCCTAAGATACCTCCGCAAGCAATCGCAAAACGAGTTGCAAGTGGTGTTACACGTAGTGTCTGATGATTTGGACAACCTGACACATGTGCACTCATTACCGACTGAGGGTAACCATAGCTATATCCATTCTGTATCACACCTCGACTTATGGCATCTGTATTATCGCTTGCCCAAATCTGCGGCATATAGCAAAGGACACCAAGGTCAAAGCGATTACCACCAGAAGCACAACCCTCGAATAACACCTGCGGAAATCTTTTCACCAAATGATACAGCACTCTATAAAGTCCAAGTATGTATCTATGAGCAAATTCACCCTGTCTGTCAGCTGCCATTCCCTGACTATAATAATCCGACATGTGTCTGTTCATATCCCACTTTACATAGCTGACCTTGCCTCCCGTAAAGACATCACTCATAGCTTCTATGATATAATCCTGTACTTCCTTCTTCGTAAGGTTCAGTATCATCTGATTTCTACCACAGGCATGCTGCTGCCCAGGGATACGAACCGCCCACTCAGGATGTGCACGATATAAATCTGAATCCTCACTAATCATCTCTGGCTCTACCCAGATTCCAAAGTCTAAGCCCATTTCCCGAATCTTGGCTGATAATCCTGCAAGCCCCTGTGGAAGCTTCTCTACATTGTCATACCAGTCACCAAGAGACGACGCGTCCGAATTACGCTTTCCAAACCAACCGTCATCTAGTACGAAAAGCTCAACTCCTACATCCTTTGCTGTCTTTGCCAGCTTACACAGATTACTTTCCTTGAAATTGAAATAAGCTGCCTCCCACGAATTTAGCAGAATTGGACGATGCTTTCTCTTCCACTCTCCACGCACAATATGTTCCCTAACAAATGCATGCATCTGTATACTGATTCCTTGAAAGCCTTTGTTTGAATATGTAAGCACTGCCTCAGGCGCCTCTAGAACACCTCCGCCTTCCAAATGCCACTCAAAGGTATCTGGATGAATGCCAGTCAAGAATCTAAGCTTACCATGTCCTCCCATTTCCACACATTCTCTGTGGTTTCCTGAATAGATGAGATTGGATGCATAGCAGTTTCCATAGTCCTCTGTTGTCTCTACATCAGCCATCATAATAAATGGATTAGACTTATTAGACGAATATCCTGTTACTGAGTCACTCACATACTTGCCTGCTTGTAACACAGTATCATAGCGTCCCATTTCTCTCGCCCAGTCTCCATGAAAACTGGTTACCTTACACTCATCCCTAGACAAATCCATCTGCGCGCTCATAAGACGCAATACCTTTATCTGCTCTTCTCCCTCATTCCTAAGTACTGCATATCTGGTAATACAGTCACAATCTTCAAACACGCTATATACCATTTCCAAGCGAATATCATGATTTTTCTCTTTCATCATAATCGTCAGCGACTGCGCATTTTCCGATTCATCATATGCCGAGGGCATCCCTTGAAGCATTTTCTTCTCTCCGATAGAAAAGCTTTCATATCGAAAATCACTGGTTCTGCTGCCATCCTCATATACAAGCTCCACAAAAGGCTCTCTCATATCGCCTTTTCCACGAGTACTAACCTCCAGACATACGTCATCCAGACACTGATTCGGAAGTGCGGTATCCGCAATAATACTGCATCCATTCTGATTGGAAGCCTTCTGCCTAAGCGCCGCAAAAGCCTGCCCTTCCATGGAAATTCGTTCACCATAGTGAAGATTTACCAAATTTCCTGCTTCATCCGCCATAAAGGCATAGGTTGTATTTTTCGTATGTAATGCAAATAATTGATTATCTGCCTGTATCATTTCGTCTCTCCTCTAATGCGCAAGATATTTCTGTCAGCTTATCATCTGTCAGAATAAATTTCTTCGCAAAAACTACAATCGCTACAAACAATCCAATAATCGGAAGAATCGTCATTGTCATTCTTAAACCTAGCAAATTTCTTTCCTCAGTCATGGATGCCACTACATCTGCTGTATTGTCATTAATATTACAAATAGCCAAACACACAGAGGCAATCATAGCTGATACACCAGAAGCCAGCTGTACTACAAAGGTCTGCATAGAGAAGATAACGCTTTCATCTCGTCTCTGATTCTTATACTCACCATAGTCAACGCTATTTGCAAGAAATACAGTTGTTAATACTGTCAGCATACCAAATGCAACAAATATGAAAAATCCCGGTACCATCAAAGCATATACACTTGATGCGCCAAAACACATCATCACCAATAATACTGCATACCCACTGATTGCCATCACAAGGCTTGTATAAAATACATTTATGGTACTCATAAATTTACGAATCAATGGATAGAATACCATCATGGAGAGAATCTGGATACCGCCGCCAAATGCATTGAATAAAGTATAATTCACATTCCAGTTCTCACCTGCCAAATCATATTTAAAGAAATAAATCAGCAAATTAGATGTAATATATAACGAACTATTAATCAGTACAATTGTCACAACGATTACAACTGCCTGGTCATTATGAAGAAGCGCCTTCATCATCTGACCAATTGACGGTGTCTCAACATCCACGTTGGATTTTTCCTTGATATTCATACAGCAAATCACGATGAATACAATGAATAACACTGCAACAATCAACGCAAACCACTTAAATCCATAGCGTTCGATTTCCTTTGCTGCTGCTCCTTCATGCCCAATCTTACCAAGTACCGTTACACACATCATAGTAATAATCGTTACAATGGCGGAACCTACACCTGCGCAGGAACGACCAAGTGTTGATAATCCTTCTCTTTCCTGACCGCCCTCAGTAAATGCAGGAATCATCGACCAAAACGGAATGTCCATCATCGTATAGGTTGTACCCCATAGGATGTAAGCAATTGCCGCATATGCCACCAATCCATTACCATCTAATCCAACAGGTACCGCAAACATAAGGTATAAAACAACCGCATTTGATATTGTACCAATCAAAAGCCATGGACGGAACTTTCCCCATTTCGTTCTTGTCTTTGCTACAATCACTCCCATAATCGGATCATTGAATGCATCAAA
Source organism: Lachnospiraceae bacterium (assembly GCA_017467805.1). Lineage (GTDB taxonomy): Bacteria > Bacillota > Clostridia > Lachnospirales > Lachnospiraceae > COE1. The sequence goes on along the minus strand of JAFUKJ010000120.1, from coordinate 1,314 downwards.
AATTCTTGCAACCATAAGGATGATACCCATAATCACTGCGTTTACGCCTAAAACATCCTGATAATAATACAATACATAACTTGCAGATAGCATATACACCATATCCTTGCCAACTGCACCTAAGCCATAAGAAAATTTTTCTTTTCCTGATAATCTCATGTTCCTTCTCCTTTCGTCATTTATGACGATAACCAACTACTTAATTATTTGTAACCTCAAACCCTATCTCTACCTTACCAAAGGTGTCACTTTCTACAATCAGCTTACCACGTCCTGCTTTTCCTACACTCTTTACATAGGTTCCGCTCATTCCACCTACAAGGCTAATAACTGAAGGACCGATTAACTCAATATCGCCTTCTGTTCGCAGACTAATTGGTGCATGGCTATAATTCAGGATATTACCATCTTCACTAAACGCCTGAATTCTGATTGCTGCCACATCATAGGTCTGCTCTTCCTTTAATATCTTGTGTGAACATTTCACTTCAAGATGTCCCTTAGACATTGGCTTCTTCTCTACAGTCTTTACTACTTTGCCATCCTTAATTGCCTCATAGCGGTATACGGTTGCTGTACCTCCCCAATTACCAATATACTTACTATAAAGGTCTACTGCCTCCTGCATCTTCATACCTCTAAAAAGAATGCACTTTGCCACTTTCATCATGGTCGCAAAAGGAAGATTATTCACTCCATGCTTGCATGCAGACATGAGAATTGACTTTACGTCCTCTGACTTTTCTTTACTAAAGCCTTCCCCCTCAACCATCAAATCACCTATAAAATCATCGATTAGTATCGGCCCATGCGGAAGATTCTTGAAGCTTGAATTCTCTTTTGTAAACTCCTTGATAAATACATTATTTTTATACAAACGTACACTATCTGCATTCGTCACTGCGTAGATATCTTTCATTAGGCATCCCGGATGCTCGCCGATATCCATTGAAGATGATATCTCCAGTACATCACAAGCCTCTGACTGACTCTGATACAAAGCCGCTGCCAGCTTTGGATTACGGAACATATCCATAACACCGTGATAGCAGATTCTATCTCCGCTTCCGAAATCCTTATGCGTGTTATAGTCACACATACACCAACCAAAGCCGCCTGCAATATCCTCTTCGCCATAATAAGCATTCATAACTCTTGCATGACGAAGCATATGCTCTACTCTATGATCCTCACAATCAAAGCTCTTGGTTGGATACATATGACCATTGTACTCACTGATTAAATATCCCTTATTGGTATCAGGAGTAACCTTATGCTTTTTATAGTCACACATACACCAACCAAAGCCGCCTG
>JAFUKJ010000119.1 GCA_017467805.1 Lachnospiraceae bacterium | reverse complement strand
TTCCCTTCATTCGAGATGTATCACTCAATAACCTTTCCCACTCTTCATCCTTTAATGAAGAAGATGGGAAAACATCACTCACTCCGATAAACCAGTCAATTAGGAATCCTGCTTTTTCTATCTTATCTTTTCTCTTAGAGAAACGCTCTGTCGCCTCATCATAATATTTATCATAATGCAGATACTCTGAATATAAAGAATCCTTTATTCCAATCACATTATAATAACTTGATTTGCGCTGTTCAGAATATAATCCCCATAGCACACGCAGCAGATATAAATTCTTTCTTAAGATTAATTTTTCTCTCATGCGTCATAACCTACTTTCTTTCGCAACTACACTCTAACAAGCATATACCTTATACAAAAATGGAACTTAATTTGAATATGTCATCTAGGTTGTTATACTTATAATCAATCTAATGACTAAATCACGGACTATTTTTATACTTTCTCAGCGTCTCAATTCTTATTCATACCAATAGTAAAACCCACTTCGCATTTATGTTAAAAACCGATGTTCCTTTTTTCTCTATCTTTGCCGTTGATACATTTTAATTCTTTTTGAAATCGTTTGACGACTTACGCCTAACATATCACCAACCTCTTCCATATTGCGGCATAACAAATACAATATGAAAATCACTTCATTTTCCACCGGTAATTTCATCGCTTGAAAATTACCTTTTGTATATCTTCCATTATTCTCACGTCCATTTAATTCACTTTTCAATTCCTTATAAACGCTGTCAGCCTCTTCTAAAATAGATTTAGCATACACATTAATAAACTGCGTTCTATCCATTTCATTTCCACAGCTGTCTACATAGCACAGAGTATTCATATCGTTACACTCCAGAATGTCCGCTGTTAATTTCTCTTTAAAAATGCCCTCAATAATTACATAAAAGTCTTTCATGCAATCTCCCTCAAAATTACTTGGAACTTTTGGAACTCTTTTGCCTCACACATTTGGAACTTTTGGAACTGCATCAGATAACTATCTTCACATTATATTATACAAAATGTATTTGCATATTACAATTCTCACGGCAAATGAACCTCTGTTCCTTATTCATTTCTTTATAATTATATTTATTATATCTTTAGGTATATATGATAAACACCTACATAAAAAGCTATGTAGGTGTTTGTTTATTTGTTTGTTATTATGTTTTTATTATGTATGATTAGTTGATACCGAAGTAGCAAGTTTCCTTATCAAATAAGTAATCCTTATCATATGTTTCTGCTTCAACTTCTGACATATATGAAGTAGCATCTGAATATCCGATTGCTAATGTAACTCCGTCATAATCTACTGGAACCTTAACTGTGAATACCTGTGTTAATGTGGTCTCACCATATTCTGTTGACTGTGTTGCACCTACGTTATAGTCTACACCATCAAATGTGATTGTCTGATAATGCTCATTTATTGCAGTTGTAGTTTCACTATCTACATAAGTATCACCTATATCTAATGTTACACCAGTATAACCATCAATCAATGTTGAGTTCCATAACCAACCTGTACCCTCTGGCATGTTTGACTTATCATAAAATACTGTATAAATGATGTTCTTATAGCCTTCTTCTACACCTTCTGTAACAACATCAATTGTCATATTCGCAGGTACATTAAATAACTCGTAATCCTTTGGATTTCCATTATCATCTGCAACTGCTGACATTGTATTGAAGCTGAATGCACCTGCTGGTGTAAGTGTTAAACCATGTTCATCAAACCATGTAGGTACTACTTCCTCTACTGGTTCTGTAGATTCTGCTGTTGCTGTCTCAGTTTCTACAACTGTCTGTGCCTCTTCTGTTGTCTGCTCTACTGTTTCAATTGGTGCCTCTGTATTTTCTACAGAAGTTTTAACCTCCACTACTGCCTCCGTTTTTGCAACTGATTCATTCTCTACAACTGTGTTTGAAGCTTCTTCTTTACTTCCGCATGCACACAATGTTAAACAAAGTGCTGTTGTTAATGCGATTGATAAAATTTTGTTTTTCATAACTTTTTTCTCCTTATGTTTAATAGTCTTAAGTGCATCTACTTTTTATTTTTCTGCACTTTTTTAATAACCATCTACAATTATACATTCTTTAAGCAAATTTATCAATGCTCAAAGCATAGTTTTATTTTCCCATAGACATACTATAAACAATATACTGATATAAAAAAGGAGGTTCATTTCATGATTCAAGGATTAGGAGACAGATTACGCGAACAAAGAACTAAAATACGAATTTCACAAAAAGAAGCAGCAATAGCAATCGGCGTATCTGCATCTATCATTTCAAATTATGAATCTGGTACTCGTACCCCAAGTTTAGAAGCACTCATGACATTAGCCAACTTATACCGTTGTAGTACTGACTATTTACTTGGATTAGAAAAATCTCCACTTAATGTCCTTGATACCTCCATGCTTAGCAAAGAACAATTACATCAATTGCAGCGTTTTCTTTCTTCATTGCAGGAATAATCATCCTACTTTATTCCGTTGATAATTCCTGCTGGAGTAATCTTTTTAACATACTTACTCCCTCTATACACATATCTAAATGTTCCACACTTAATTAATGGTCTATAATCGCAATAATACCTATTTCTTTTTGTAATCACAAATTACTTTCCGCTATCCCTTTACCTCATTTATTGTCTATTACCTAAAGTTATGCAGTTCATTAGCTTCTCTAAGTAACTACTATTAATATCATTTTTTAATTTACATAGGTTCATATTAGCTAAAATCGGTCTATCCATATCTCATATTTTTTCATAATTATTTAGATATCTATGCATCCTATATGAAATTCGACCATGAATACATAGAAAAATCAAAATGCAAGCATTAATCGTTCTAATGTTGACTTTCTAATTTTACACTCATGCATTTTTACTCATATAAAATTATAATTATACTAAAATGTCAAAAGTGCCACCATGCTCTCCCATTTTATTAGAATGTAAAAATATACGCATTTTACTCTTTATCATTTTATTTTCACTCACAGTTTATATTGTTATCTCCCATCTTCTTTACTTTCTTCTTATTGGACTGATAATCAGGATATAGCTGCTTTATCCACTTCCAATAAACATAATCCTTTAATCCTAGATTGTTCATAGCTTCTTTATGAGTGATATAACGTGCTATTGCTCTGTCTGCTTCTTTTCTAAATATCTTCTCATCAACCTCAATTGCCTGTCTGCCAAAACGAACACCTCTAGCTAGTGCCTTTGCAGTTCCTTCCCTACTTCGCTTCTCCTTGTAATGCAACTCCTGTTCCGCCCAATACGCTTTTAAAGAAACAATAATATCAACTAGCAGTTCTCCCGTTATTCCCATGTTTTCTCCACACAATTCTTCTGGTATATCAAGAAATCTAAGCTTGACATCATGCCCCCTAAACCAATCAATTTCCTTCTTAATTTCTTTGTAATTACGTCCTAGCCTATCTAGTTCATGCACTGTCACTCTTATCCTCGTGTCTGGATTTGCTTCTTTTAGTTCCAATATTTTATCTTTTAGTTCCAAGTAGTGTTCTCGATTAAACTCTTTTCCAGTATATTTATCCTCAAAGAAATATTTCATTTTAATATCTGGTACTGTTTTCATAATAGAAGCCTCTTGCCGCTCCAATGATTGTTTTTTAGTGCTAATTCTGGCATATGCCATTTCTACGTACTGTGTCTGCTGATTTTCTAACATGTTGATATTCTCCTTTCATCCGAAAAACTATACATTTCCATCCTTTCAAAAATATCGTGATTATTTATGCGAAAAATCTTCAAAAATAAAAATCAAATATTTGAATATCCTTTCATACTTTGCCAAGTTTTTGGACTAAATCAGCAAAAGAAAAAGACAACCCAGATTTTGGATTGCCTTTGCTACAAACATTATTTTATTTATCAATTGTAATATGTATCCCGAATTTCTTTTTCTGTTTTTCTAGCATTTCATTTTGAACTTTCAATGTTTGATTTTCCACCCTTAGAGCTTCTAGTTCTGCTCTTAAGTTTTCTTCCACTATAACCTGCCTTTGTTTTCTTTCCTCTATTGCATCTTCAATCATGCAAAGAAAGAATTTCTCCCTTCTACAAGTATTCATTGACTTCCGCAATATTGAAACTGTGGCTATTAAAAAATATATTGTTAACAAGTTCTCTATAATCTTTGACTCGATATTTATGTCTAAAATCTGACTCATAGAACTTGCTGTTGATTCAGATATCATTGCAAAAAAAACTGATACCAGAGCATTAAATACTGTATAAATGATTGAAACTACCCCCTCTGTTTCCAAATCACTTTGGATTGCATTTTTGGCATGATATAATTCATCCTCATTCCCGTTCAAGACCTCTTTATACTGCTCATTTATATCTTCGTCATAAACAAAAGATTCCTTTTTATTATATATATCTAAAAGACCTTGATATATCGCACTCTGATTTTCTAGTCCTCTCCCCTCTTGTTTAGCTTTTTTCTTTCTTTTACTTGACAATCCCCAATTTATTACAAGGCTCAATACTACAATAAGACTTATATAAGCAGCATAATATACTATTTCCATAAACATTTTCTCCTTTATTGTTACTTCTATTATTATATCACAAGTAAATAGACAGAAAAATACCGATTGCACTATTACAATCGGTATCTTAGTTTCGGTATATACTCTGTTATACTTCTTGTTCCTTTTTAAAAACTGCCTTTGGCTTTTCCAAAGGTGCAACCACAATTTTATCATCCTGCAGCTTGCAACCGCTGTTGATTACTCCCATTTGTATCAATGTCTTTACCATCGTCTCATCGAATGAAGTTCTCTCATACTTTGTAGAAATAACATCATACATGATTGCGTTTTTCTCTTTGTGTGTTCCGATGACTGTATAAAAACAATTCACTAAACAATCCTGCTCTTTCAATGGTACAAATGAATTTACATGAGTCTTAGTCATTAAATTTACCGTATAAAATGATTCGTCAAATATTAAGTTATCTTCTGCATCCAACGCCAAGCCATATACCTCATCTGTTCCCTGCTTGATACAATTCATTAACTGCTTTGCTGTCATTTCCCAGATTTCCCCTTTAGGAAGTGCAAGTCCCTCCCAACAAATCTCTCTGTTTCCTAATTTAATCAGATTGTTCACAATAAGCTTACGACACATACTTCATACCTCCTGCTTTCGCTTTTATTAACTTGTTTCTTGGACTATGTCCCAATCACAATTTAATATTAACGCTTCGGTTTTGTATGGACTATTGACGTATTAGCTAGAGTATTCATTGATGGATTGTGGACGATGTAGAATAAAAAAGACCATATCCACACTTGTGAATACAGCCTTACACCTACTATTAACACTTACTATGAAAAAATATCTCTTCTCATGCTTACCGTTTTATCTGATGGTTTTCTTTTTCTTGATTGATTAACTATAAACCCGTTCTTCTCATAAAATGCAGGGGTATCTTTATCATACTCTATGTCTGCATCAACAGTAACAAATCTACATGCTACACCATTATCCAACATTTCAAATGCATAAGTATCTACAACATCCAATACAAATGAACCGTAACCCTTCTTACTGATTCTATCACTAAGTTTCTTGTTAATCGCTAACTTGCCTAGCTTCAACGCAGGTAACGCCATGAAATCAACTTCTTCCAAATCAGTACCAATCTTCTCATCAATCGTCAATCTGACAGTATCTGCTGATAAAGAAAAATATCCTATCAATTCATTCGTTTCTCTATGTAGTACTAAAAATGTTCTTGTTACTCCCAGTCTTTCTAAAACAGGCGCTTTTTTCATGAGAAAAGTCTTATACTCTTCTGCAACTCCACAATCAAAAGAATACTGTGAAATATCTCCAATCTCATCCGAACTAATTGGAAGTATATTCACAGTATCCGCAATGCTCTCAAATTCTTCTGTTGTTAAATAACTCATTTCTTCTCGATACGCTTCCTTATTTCCAGCATCTTTTTATTCTTTTCAACGGACTTTGGTGAAGGTGCCTTCAATACTTGTTGAACAATACTAATCGCATCGTTGCCTGTCAATGTAGGTGTTGCTTGAATCGGTTTTACATAAGCACTCATATCATCATCCTCCTTTTCTTTCGCTTTAGAACCTTTATGTTCACCCATATTATACCACCTTTCCTTAGCTTTTCCTAGATAGTATAATAAGAATTTTCTAAATTATGACTGACTTTACTAGTTTGTAATTATACCTATTTATAGGCTTATTTGCAATATATTTCGGCATAAATCCTTATAAACCTAATACTTCGTATTTCCGATGTTTACTATAATACTTCCCCGGCTCCGTAAGTATCAGTAATTCTCTACTAAAATACTTCTTTGGTTTTCTACTTGAAACTATATGTCTCGGGGTACAGAAATCAGGGACTAAACTTCACCATTACCTCCTCCACCGCCTATGACCAGAAGTTCATGCCAGGCAGAAACATTTACAAAAATGTCAGCCAGATTGTTGACTCCATTTTTTCAAACTTTCTCTCGCGTCCTGGTGTGCGTCAGCCTATCTTCACCTCATACTGTGACGGAAACCGTGTAACCTGCGAAGGTTTATCCCAGTGGGGAAGCAAATATTTAGGCGACCAGGGCTATACACCAATTGAAATTATTCGGTACTACTATGGAAATGATATGTATATCAATTCCACACAATATGTCTCTGGTATTCCATCCTCGTGGCCAGGGTATAATCTTACCGTTGGTTCCCGTGGTGCCAAGGTATTACAGATGCAGCAGCAGTTAAACCGTATTGCTCAGGCATATCCCGCTATGCCACGCGTTTCCGAGGACGGCATATTCGGTCAGGGTACTGCCAATGCAGTCCGCACCTTCCAGCGTATCTTCGGACTTCCTGCAAATGGTATCGTAGATTATCCAACCTGGTATAAGATATCTTCCATCTTCGTTGGAGTTTCGCGAATTGCAGAGCCAGGTTGAGTAAAAAGGCAGAGCGCCCTGCGTTCTGCCTTTTATTCAAAGTAATATAATCTCTCTAATTCCTCAAGCCCCGCTCTTGCACTGGTCGCCTCAACAAGCTCCTTATAAAGCTTATCATGCTCTTCAATCGGTACAATAACGATTAACTCAACATCTGCTGCATACACGGAATCCTGAATCGCAATCCCCTTACTGCCAAGCAGATACTGAATCTTTCCTACATTATTATAATCTGTCTTAATCTTGAGCTTCACACCAAAATGCTTTCTGGCTGTCTTACACTCCTCTAAGGCTGCCTTTACCGCCTGCGTGTAAGCTCTGACAAGACCACCCGTACCAAGCAGTACACCACCAAAATATCTGGTAACCACAACTGCAATATTGCGAATCTCTGAACCTAGCAGCACCTCTAACATTGGTCTGCCTGCTGTTCCGCTTGGCTCGCCGTCATCACTGCTTCTGGTCAGTTGTCCCTTTTCTCCAATAACAAAAGCTGAACAGTTATGCCTTGCATCATAATACTTCTTCTTCATCTCATCAATAAAGGCTGCAGCCTCCTCTTCCGTCGTAACAGGTCGGATAGTAGCTATAAATCTCGACTTCTTTTCCACAATCTCAGCCTCTGCACCCTCTACTAATACACAATAATTATCGTAAACCTGATTCTCCATAGTAATCCTCTCATATTTTGTAAACTGTTTCTTCTATAATATAATGTCTGCCACATCCCAAAATCTTTCACTTCTATGACATGACTATAACATATTTTCGTATAAACCGTAAAGAATATGTCAACAATTCTTAATGTTACATAAAATCCTTTATTTACAGTTATGAATTTGCTATAATTGTATAGAATGCATTAATTATGCGGAGGTGACACTATGAATTACGGAAAAAGAGGGGTCGTCAAAAAGCAAAAGGCCCTTACATCTAAATCTACTAAATTAAAGAAAATGTGTTGTATTTCTGCTCTAAAGCTGATTTTACTCGGTTTATTATCCGTGTTTATCATTGTAGGCAGTCTGGGACTTGGCGCTTTCAAGGGAATTATCTCATCTGCACCTGACAGTTCCACGGTACAGGTTATTCCTACAGGCTACGCAACAGTAATCTATGACGCAGAAGGCAATGAGATGACAAAGCTTGTGGCTGCAGACTCCAACCGAAGCTGGGTTAAGATGAGCCAGATTCCTCAGGATTTGGCAGATGCCTTTGTTGCAATTGAGGATGAGCGTTTCTACGAGCATAACGGCATCGACCTTAAGAGTATTATGCGTGCTGCTTCTATTGCCATTTCCAATATGGAATTATCACAGGGTGGTTCTACTATCACGCAGCAGCTTATTAAGAACAATGTATTTGAGAACTGGACCAACGAAACAACCATGCAGAAGATTAAGCGTAAGATACAGGAGCAGTATCTTGCTATTGAGCTTGAGAAGACCATGGATAAGGAGACTATCCTCGAAATCTACATGAACTCCATTAACCTTGGACAAGGTACTTTGGGTGTACAGGCAGCGTCCATGCGCTATTTCAATAAGCCTGTATATCAGCTCACCCTTTCCGAGTGTGCAGTTATCGCAGGTATTACGAAGAATCCTTCCAAGCTGAATCCTATCTCTTACCCTGAGAAGAATGCAGGACGTCGTGAGGACGTATTGGATAAGATGTTAGAGCTTGGTTATATTACACAGGCTGAGTACGATGACGCCTTGACAGATGATGTATACAGCCGTATTCAGGCAGTGAATCAGGAAACAAATGCTAATACAGTTTATACTTACTTTGAAGATGCCCTGATTGAACAGGTTCAGGATGATTTAATTGAAAAGCTTGGCTACTCTGAGAAGCAGGCGTACAATATGGTATTCAGCGGTGGTTTAAGCATCTTTAGTACACAGGATCCTGCGATTCAAGAGATTTGTGATGAAGTCTTCACCAACGAGGAGAACTATCCTGAAGGCACCGAGTGGTTATTGGACTATGCCTTAACAATCGAAAAGGCAGATGGCACCAAAGAGAATCATAGTAAAGAAATGTACCGTACCTACTATCGTAAGACAGATGCAAGCTTTAACCTTCTCTATGACTCAAAGGAAGAAGCCTATGAAGCTATAGAAGCCTACAAGGCAGCTATTATGGCAGAAGGTGATAAGGTGGACGGCGAAAGAATATCACTTACTCCACAGCCTCAGGTTTCTTTAACCATACAAGACCAGTCAACAGGTAATATAGTTGCCATGATTGGCGGACGTGGTACTAAGGAAGCCAGTCGTACCTTGAACCGTGCAACAGACAGTACACGTCAGCCAGGTTCTCTATTCAAGATTCTTGCTACCTATGCTCCTGCATTAGATACTGCAGGTCTTACACTGGCAAGCGTACAAAACGATGCTGAGTACAACTACGTTGACGGTAGACCTGTTTCTAACTGGTGGGATACAGGCTATAGAGGACTTTTAAGCTTCCGCTACGGTATTGCCCAGTCAGCTAATATCGTTGCTGTTAAGACTTTGACTCAGATTACACCGCAGCTCGGTTTTGATTATCTTTTGAATTTTGGCTTTACTACCCTGGTTGACAGACGTGTAGAGTCAAATGGAACAGTTGTTACAGATATTGGACAGGCACTTGCTCTTGGCGGTATCACAGATGGTGTAACCAATCTGGAGCTCAATGCCGCATATGCTACGATTGCTAATAACGGCTACTATATTGAGCCAAAGCTCTATACTAAGATTGTGGATATTGATGGTAATGTTTTAATTGATAATACTGCTTCCTATGAGGTTCCTGTTATTAAGGAAACAACAGCATGGCTCTTAACAGATGCCATGACAAGCGTAGTAACCAATGGCGGTACAGGTACTTCCGTTAACTTTGGTAATATGGCGCTTGCGGGTAAGACAGGTACTACATCAGATTATAAGGATGTATGGTTCTCAGGCTATACACCATACTATACAGCTACTACCTGGGCAGGATATGATAATAACATCGTATTAAGCTCAAAGGCTGAGAAGGCCCTTGCTAAGACTCTTTGGAAAGAGGTTATGGCAAAGATTCATGAGAATCTTCCTTACCGCTCCTTCCAGATGCCAAGCGGCATTGTAACAGCCACTGTATGTTCTAAATCAGGCAAGCTGCCGATTTCAGGTGTTTGCGATGGTACGCTGACTACAGAATACTTTGCTGAGGGTACTGTACCTACAGATACCTGTGACGTACATTACACTACTAATCTCTGTGCTTATACAGGCTTAGTCGCTACAGAGCTTTGTCCATTTAAGATGTCTTCCGTAACAGAGAAGCTTCCAAAGCGTCTTGCTGAGACCACGGTTCTTGAGTCTATTGCAGAGCTTTATCTTATCGATGAAGAAGATTATTATAATAGCTACTCTGGTACTACCACGGAAGAAGTGCTTGATTTGGATGGTGATGGTATCCCAGATGAGCAGCCAGTACAGGAAACAACAACTACTGATATTATTCAGATGTGTCCTCACAACGAACTGTTCTTCTCAGCCCCAAATGCTTCTCAGGTTATCCAGCAGCAGCAACAGGAGCTATTACAAAAGCAATATGAATTATTTGGATATCATTAATCTGGTGCGCCCATATGGGCGCACTGTTTTATTAGAATCTGTTCTATTCTACATTGACAACCCTTTCTGATTATGTTAATATATTTGAGGTGACAGCGCTTATGTCGTAGGTAACTAGCTGATATGGCACAGTCGGTAGCGCACCTCATTGGTAGTGAGGAGGTCACGGGTTCGATTCCCGTTATCAGCTTTAAGAGAAAGCAGATTTGCTTTCTCTTTTTTTAAACTTATTTCATAATAAACTTGTTTGTATACCTATAGAGGAGAATGCGCTATGAGCAATCGTACAATTAATAGAATATTAATTTCCATCATTTGCTTTTTATGTGTCGCTATTTGTGTACTTATCGTATTGATTCTTTCAAGACCACAGCAGATAAACACACAAGGCTCTACATCCAATACCATCGAAGAGATTCCTGCTTCCGATATTTTATCAATAGGAACTGAACTTCCACAGGAAACTACCACACCAGAAGAATCTTCTATTGCAACTTCTATCACAGCCCCTACCGAAGAGTCCGAGCATACGCTTTATGCACGAACCACATCTCTGCTGAATATTCGTGCTTCTAACAACACTGATGCAGAAGTCCTTGAAACAGTATCTGAGAACACCATTCTACAGGTATTGGAGATTCAGGCAGACGGTTGGACAAAGATTTTATACGAAGACCAGGAAGCTTATGTATCTTCTGCATACATTATATTAATTCAATAAATAATAGGCAGTATGATTACTTTCATGCAAATAAAAAGTTCGGTTCATCACTTGAACCGAACTTTTATTATAATAACGCTCTGCTTATTCTCTCATATGCTTGGGCATCAAGCTTTATCACACCGCCATGGCGTTTACGGCTTGCTCCCATATCAAATTCACTATCCTCTAATATACGAAATTCACCACTTGCCAAATCCTCCGTAATCAAAGGAAGATACCCCATATGCGTCGCAAAACGGTCTACAATCAAGCACCACTTTCCATCCTGCAATGGATATATCTCTGGCCCTTCCACGCCACAAAGCCCAGCTAACGCCTCAGAATGTACAGGCTTAAACTCTCCATGCAAATCCTCAGCATAATCCATATCCACATGCTTTGTCGTTTCATTCTTTGAGAAACGGTAATAAATACCATCCTGTTCCACTATCGTAGTGTCAATCACATGATTCTCACGCTCTATATACTTTGTCGTCTCACTAAAGTTCACAAAATCCTTAGTACGGGTACAGTAAATTCTCTGCTTTGCCTCTACGTCTGACGCTTCCTTCACATTAGACGCAAAGAAAATCAAATACTCATCTCTCTTCTTATCATAAATAGCTTCAGGCGCCCACACGCAGCCAGCCTCTGGAATACCTACCTCTATTAATCTTGGCTCACTCCAATTGATTAAATCCTTTGAAGTCCACAGGAGCAGCGACTTACTTCCATTTACTACAGAATCTGCCCAGCCCTTCCCTGTCGCAATTCTTAGGTCAGTTGCTATCAGATAATAACCATTCCCATGCACATCCTTGATAATAAAGGGGTCTCTTACTCCCTTCTCACCAATCTGTGATATCAGAATAGGTTCACAACGGTTACAGTCCTTCCAGTGCAGACCATCCTCACTTAACGAAAAATAAATCTGCTCCCCTGCTTCCGTATCCTCTCCTGTAAAGTAAACAAATAAATATCCTGTCTGCTGTGCCATCCTTCTACCATGCCTTTCTTATATCAGCCTACATTACGTCCCAGCTCCATATCAAGCTTTTCTTCAATGCGGCGCTCAGACTCACCAATCAGCTCGTCCAGCTCTATCGCATCATCCAGAACGTAATCATCGTAATTACATTTGACAAATTCCATCTCTAAGGCTTCATCAGACATATTGTCCCAACACTTTACCCTATTTCCGCAAAACATACACATCATATACTTTTCCCCCTATGCATTAACCCTTTTAACCCCTTATTTACCTTCGGCCTTCTCTTTTGCCTTCTTAATCAGGAACAAATCACTGATTGCTTTTCCTAAATCATGCGGATAAAGCTGAACAATCGGACAGTCAAACAAATCACCAACCATCATTCTAAATCCAACCTTAACGAACTTGTCATCATTAGGAAAATTATAGCATATATATTTATCATTATCTACATAAGTTGCTTCTGGAGTCGAAATATCTGTCTTCCTATCCAGCATAATACTCATGGATGTAGCAGCCGAGCCCATCATCTGATTCATCGCCTCTGAAACCGCGCTCAGATGTAACTCTCCAAGCTCCATCTGCGCAAAAGCGCCATTTCCATCACTTCCCATCATTAGGTCTGCAATCATCTTAGCATGTACATCATCCAGCATCAAAATACTTCCGCCTTGTAAACCTTCTACATATTTTACCTTTACAAAGACTTTTTTGCCAGTTACAGACTTAATATACTCATTCTTCTCTACAATTTCTACACGTGGCGGTGTAATATCAACTGTCTGACGTAATAACATGTTTAATGTTGAAGCAGAATTTCCAAGACAAATATTGGAAATCTCACCGATTGCGTCGATTTCCATTGGTGTAAAAACTAAATCACTCATCTTTATCCTCCATATCTTTAAACCATTATGTCAGTTACTTCGCATTCCAAAGCCTTGGCAATTTTATTTACCAAATCATAAGGCTGTCTTTTTAAATCACAAAAAAACGCTTCACAATTTTTAATTGTATGTATGCTTAATCCGCTCGCCTCTGCAATCTGTTTCTGTGTTTTGCCAAGGGAAAGGCGACGCATCTTGGCTGGAGATAGCTTTGCAAAATGGATATATAAATACTTTCCATCATAATTTACTGAGTCCACCAGTTCTACCACTTCACCGCGATTTGTCACATGGTCCTTATCCATATAATAGATAGATACCATCGCAGTCAGCATCTTACGCGTAATCTGTTCGTCATCATAGTATCCTAGCTTTTCAAACGGAATATACTCATTGATAAAGAGAGCCTTCACCTCTCTTACCTGCTCATCATTAAGCTTAATTACAAAGTTGGTATCTCCGATTGCAGGATACATAGATACTATCTTGTTCCAAAATTCGTTCTTATCGAATCCAGGCATACACTTGTCCCCTCCTGTCATAATCACTTGAATTCCAAGAGATTATAATACACATATATTATTATTATACGTCACATAAAATTTCATGTCAACGAACTGTCAGTTTTTTCATTGCATTTTCTGTAAATTCGATATTGGAATAAAATCTGATAAGGTAATACTTCCCCATTGTTCCAAACGTAAAAAAAGACCAATTCTAAACTCTCATCTAGAATTAGTCCTATTAGCAGGGGCAGTAGGAATCGAACCCACGTTAACGGTTTTGGAGACCGCTGTTCTACCGCTGAACTATGCCCCTTCATTCAGTTTTATGTAACTCTTAATCTCGCTGACGAAGGTTATTATAGCATAGCTCTTTTATATAATGCAAGTGTTTTTTTAACTTTTTTTCATAAAATTTTCTGCTTATTTATACGCTCTGTTTATCCTTATTGGCAGCCTTTTTCAACTGGTCCTGTACTACATATCTACGCACAGTTCTCTCCGTATGTCCGTGCATCACATACATAATCTCATCTATATTCATACCAGACTCAAATGCCTTCTGTAATACTTCATCTAATCCACACTTTGAAAGCTCAGCATCTAAAGTGTTTGCCTTATCATTCATTGTTGATCTGTCTTCATTAAAAATACTCATCAGTTACCACCTTTCATCTTTAAGGTCTAGTCAGACATATATATAAATCATATCAACATTTTAAATAATTGTCAAACAAATAAGGATAATAACAGTAATCTGCTATTATCCTTATCTAAAATCAATATTGTCATCTCACAACAATTTACAAGCTTGTAAAATACATTCTTCCGATTTGGAATGCCTTTGTCTCAAAAGGATGATAATAATCACTTCTGAACCATAACACATCCTCATCTAATATGTTATCATCTAAAGCTGCTGCAACAGCCTCTCTAACACTATCAGTAATCGGCACATTTCTAATCGCATATGGCACACATGAGAACTGTCCTGTCTGTGTCACTACCTCGGTTAAGGTATTCGGAAACAAATCCGATTCCATACGATTGAGAATAACACAAGCGACCATATACTGTGCATCCCATGATTCGCCTCTTGCCTCTGCCGAAACAACCTTGAGCATTAACTCCAACTCTTCTTCTGTCAATGTTGTACTTCTCTTTGAAACTTCAACTGCCAATGGAACCGATGAATCCTGAATCTGCGCCTGCTGGGTTGCAAGTGCCGCAACACTTTCTGTTCCCAGTTCACAAATTGTTTCTACATCCTGTGGTATAGCTTCCATAGTCTGCACCAACTGTTCTGTTGCTGCCACTGCATCTACTACACCTGTTACTTCTGGTTGATTTTCATTTTCCTGTGGGTAGCCCATTCCTAATGTGCTGATTGCAATAGACATCACTGCCATCGCTCCCACGACTCTCTTTAACATTACTAATTACCTCCGCATAACCTTATATCAGCTTACTGACATATGGCCGGCTAAAAGCCTTTTGTGTCTACCATTTGTCCATTACAAAATAATTTTGAAATGAGTAATTAACAAAATAGTAATATTTTCGAATACAAGTCATTATTATAACAGTGGAAAAATAAAAATCAACCCTTTTATTGTATTTATTCAAATACATTGTCAGACAATTCGGTGTTAAATATGTTTTTTTAGCCTTTTATTCAGAATTATCTATTCTTTCATCATTATGTTATCCCTTTTTTTGCAGAAATCAAAATTGTATTTTCAACTATTTTACCAAAAAAAACTATGCATTTTGACCTTACATTTTGAAGAATACCTTTGCTAATTGATAAAGATACTCTGCATCTTTTATACCTGCGGTTTCATATGCAGAATGCATCGCAAGCTGAGGTAAGCCAATATCTGCTGCTGGCATTGACACCTGTGCCATCACAAGATTCCCCAAGGTAGAGCCTCCCGCAATATCAGAACGATTATGATACATCTGCAAAGGCACATCACACTGCTTGCATAATTTCTTCACATAAGCTGCCGAATATGCATCTGTTGCATATTTCTGACTACCATGATACTTTAACACAACTCCCTTATTCAAATATGGCTTATTCACAGGGTCTGCCTTAGCTCCCTGATTTGGATGACACGCATGTGCATTATCCGCACTTAACAAAAAACTATCTGCTAAAAGAACCCTTAGCTCTCCTGCTGTCAATTCAAGACCATCTGCAATATTTTGCAGGGTATCCTTTAAGAAGGTAGAATCTGCCCCCTGTCTTGTAAGACTGCCAACCTCCTCATTATCAAATACTGCAAGAATATCGATATAAGAAGACGGCTTCGCAGTTAACATAGCCTGCAGTCCCGCATAAACGCATCCCAAATCATCATATCTTGCTGTCATCAAGAATTCATCCTGTGCGCCCGCGAGTGTTGCCTTTTGAGAATTTACTACATACAAATCCGATGCCAGAATATCCTCTTCTCTGATACTCTTTCCTGTTTGCTCACTTAGCTGTTTGGCAACATACATTGCTAAAGTCTGCTTCTCATCCAGCATGGTAAGTAAAGGAAGCATATCAATCTGTGGATTCAACGCCACACCATCATTCATATTACGATTCATGTGAATCGCCAAATTCGGAATCATGCAAATATTATCCTTAAGCTTTACAGGATAGGATACAATCTCTCCTGCCTCCTCGATACATACTCTTCCTGCTATCGTAAGCGGTCTGTCCATCCATGTAGACATAATCATTCCGCCATACTTTTCTGTATTCAAACACATATACTGCTTCTCACTTGGCATTTCAGGATTCTCTTTTATCTTAAAAGCAGGCGAATCCGAGTGTGCCGCATAGATATGAAAGCCCTTTGCCTCCCCCTCTGGCACGCGAAATGCTATCAGTGAAGAATCATTTCTGGTGACATAATATGCTCCGCCTTCTTTCAGCTTCCACAAGGATTTTTCACTTACTTTCTGAAAGTCATTCTCCTCCAACAGCTTACACGCTTCCTCAATTGCCTGATAACAGGTCACACTGCTATCCAAATACTCCATTAAGCCTTGTATATTCATTTCAAGCGCTTCCTTTCCTATTTATATACTTAGATTAAATCTATTGCTTCTCCTACATTACTTACACCAATCACTTTGATGCCCCGAATCTTGTCCATACTGTCTGCACAAACCTTAGGTAGTACCACGGTTTGAAAGCCAAGCTTCTTTGCTTCTAAAACACGCTGCTCAGCCATACTGACAGCACGTACCTCTCCGCTTAAGCCAACCTCTCCAAATACAATCATCTTCTCGTCAATCGCACGATTCTTAAAGCTTGACACAATCGCCATCACAATTCCCAAGTCAAGCGCAGGCTCCTGTATCCTGATACCTCCTGCAATATTGACATATGCGTCACAATCCCCGATATGCAGGCTCTGACGCTTCTCAAGCACTGCCATAAGCAGATTTACACGATTAAAATCAGTTCCTGTTGTCTGTCTTCTGGGAATACCAAAATTCGTCCTGCATACCAAAGCCTGAATCTCCACAAGAATCGGTCTTGTTCCTTCTACTGAACACACCACAACAGAACCACTTGCGCCTTCAGGCTTACCGTTCAGCATAAATTCTGATGGATTCTCTACCTCCACCAGACCTTCCTTACGCATCTCAAATACGCCAATCTCATTGGTCGAACCAAATCGGTTTTTAACCCCTCTTAAAATACGATAGGATGCATGTCTGTCTCCTTCAAAATAAAGCACGGTATCAACCATATGCTCCAAGATTCTTGGACCAGCTACTGTTCCTTCCTTAGTAACATGACCAACAATAAAAATAGATATTCCAAGTCCCTTTGCAAGCTGTAAGAAAACATTAGTAGCTTCCCTAACCTGTGATACACTGCCTGGTGCAGATGCTACCTCCTCCTGATACATTGTCTGTATGGAATCAATAATTACAACCTCTGGCTGCGTCTTTTTAATAGTTTCCTCGATTAGGCCAAGATTTGTCTCACACAAAAGCAGCATACTGTCCTGAAAGCTTCCTATTCTGTTAGCGCGAAGCTTTATCTGCTTCAAAGATTCCTCTCCTGAAATATATAATACCTTACGGTTCTGATTCGATAAATTTCTGCATACCTGCAATAGCAATGTAGATTTACCGATTCCAGGGTCTCCTCCTACCAACGTTAAAGAGCCTTTCATAATACCTCCTCCAAGTACTCTGTCAAGCTCAGCAATTCCGACCTTCACCCTGTCCTCTTCGTGCATCTGAATTGAACCAATTGCTACAGGCTTTAATGCCTCTCTTACAGAAGCAGTTTTCGTACTGCCTCCCATTCCACTTCCAGTAACGCTTACCTTTTCTTCGACCAATGTATTCCATTCCTTGCAGCTCGGACACTGTCCCATCCATTTAGAAGATTCATGTCCGCAATTTTGGCAGAAGAACACTGTTGCGATTTTTCCCTTTGCCATACTCCACCTCTATTTATTCTACGCATTCCTGCGTGATTAATAACGAAATGCTATCTCAATGAGATAGCATTTCACAACATAATCTTTATTCATCACAAAGCGCCTGCTTACTTCACAAGCTTAACCTTTGTCTCTCCATTCGCCTCAAGCTCAACACTAACACTAAGCTTGCCTGCTAAATTAGTCTTCATTACACCTACACTGGTATCATTAATGAATACCTCATATTCGGACTCTTCCTCCAAGCCAACAGTAATCTGCGCATCCTTATCTCCTGCCACAGTAAATGTTGTTCCATCCACTGTCTCAGCGAAATCAAACACAGAAGTTCCAGGAACAGATTCATATAAAAATAATCCGTTCTTCTCCAGCTTGGTCATCGCCTGAAAGGTCTTTACCTTATATGAGTCTCCACTGTGTTCAAATCCTTCAAGCTTCGCCTTCTCTGCTAACTGGTGATTTCCAAAGCTGATATTACCATTACTCTCGGAGCGTAGTAATTCTTCCACTACTGCCATTTCTTTGTCCTCCTAAAATCCTTTGTTCCTTTTACTGCTCTATTCAATTATTCCCCACCACATCTTAGTAGGTATTTTCAGTATATACTAAAGATAGCTTTTTTTCCATTAGAAATAAGTATTCAAAATTTCTAATCTTTTTTGGTTATTTTTCAGTTATCAAATATTTGACACCATTATTTAACAGTAAAAGTAACCTTTTCATTCTTGACGCCCGCCTTTACCACATCACCGTTCTTCACTCTGCCTTCCAGAATCGCAGTTGCAAGCTCATCCTCAACAACGTTCTGAACCGCTCTCTTTAATGGTCTTGCTCCCATCTTCGGGTCAGAATACTTCTTCACCAAGTACTCCTTCAATGCAGTTGTAAAGGTCAGGTCAATATCCATCTGCTTCTTACATCTGTCGCACAGACTCTTGGATAAAAGCGTAATAATCTGCTTCATTTCCTTCTCGCCTAATGGATGGAATACCATAATCTCATCAATTCGATTAATAAACTCTGGCTTGAAGAGTCTCTTCACCTCTTCCATTACATTGGCTTTCATCTTATTATAATCAGCCTGTTCATCCTTCTTAGCCGCAAATCCCAGATTCTTCGGGTCAACAATTCTGTTAGCACCAGCATTAGAAGTCATAATCAGAACAGTGTTCTTAAAGCTTACCTTTCTTCCCTTTGAATCTGTAATATGACCATCATCCAATACCTGTAACAGAACATTAAATACATCAGGATGTGCCTTCTCCACCTCATCAAAAAGTACAACTGAGTACGGATTACGTCTTACCTTCTCACTAAGCTGTCCGCCCTCCTCAAAGCCTACATAGCCTGGAGGCGAACCAATCATCTTAGATACAGAGTGTGACTCCATATACTCAGACATATCTACACGAATCAGCGCATTCTCCGAGCCAAACATTGCCTCTGCCAAAGCCTTGGACAGCTCCGTCTTACCTACACCCGTAGGTCCTAAGAACAGGAAAGAACCAATTGGTCTGTTCGGGTCCTGCAAACCTACTCTTCCTCGCTTCATCGCTCTTGCTACCGCACTTACAGACTCCTCCTGACCGATAACACGCTTATGCAGAATAGATTCAAGCTTCAAAAGCTTCTCACTTTCCTTCTGCGCCAGCTTCTGCACTGGTATCTTCGTCCAGTTAGAAACTACCTCTGCAATCTCATTCTCCGTAACAGTCAGCTGCTTTGCCGCCTGTGTCTTCTCATATTTATCTAAAGCCTTCTCATACTTCTTAATCAAGGCTTCCTGGTCTCTTCTAAGCTCTGCCGCCTGACTAAAGACCTCCATTCTAATAGAACGTTCTATCTGAAGCTCATATTTTTTAATTCTCTCTGCCATTTCTTTGAGGTTCTCAGGATAATTCATACCTCTTAAGCGAATGGCTGCTGCTGCCTCATCAATCAGGTCAATCGCCTTATCAGGTAAATTTCTGTCATTAATATAACGGTTAGAGAGCTTAACTGCCGCCTCAATCGCCTCTGGCGTAATTGTTACCTTATGATGCTCTTCATATTTATATGCAATTCCTGACAAAATACGAATTGCCTCTGCCTCAGTTGGCTCTTCTACTGTTACAGGCTGGAAACGACGTTCTAATGCCGCATCCTTCTCAATATACTTACGATACTCAGAAATCGTAGTTGCACCAATTAACTGAATCTCACCGCGGGATAGTGAAGGCTTCAAGATATTCGACGCATCAATCGCACCCTCTGCGCCACCCGCTCCAATCAGGGTATGAAGCTCATCTAAGAAAAGATAAATATTACCTGCCTCTGTAACCTCTCTGATAACCTTTTTAATCCTCTCTTCAAACTCTCCTCGATACTTAGAGCCTGCAACCATTCCTGATAAATCCAAGGTCACAACACGCTTATTCTTCACCGTATCAGGTACCTCACCACTCACAATGCGAAGTGCCAGTCCCTCTGCAATCGCAGTCTTACCTACACCAGGCTCACCTATCAGACAAGGATTATTCTTGGTTCTTCTCGATAATATCTGAACCACACGCATAATCTCAGTCTCTCTTCCAATGACAGGGTCTAATTTCCCTTCCTTCGCCAAAGCTGTCAAATCTCTGCTGTACTGATTCAACGTTGAAGTTCCTTCCTTTTTCTTCTTACCATTCTTGCCCTTAGCCAAGTCCTCTTTATGTGTATTAATATCCTCGCCCATAGCAATCAGAGTATCCATATACAGCTTCTGTACATTGACACCCAGAGTGTTTAATAAACGAAGTCCTACATTCTCTCCCTCTAAAAGTAACGCTAACAGGATATGCTCCGTTCCTATCGAATCATTTCTATATCTTGCTGCCTGCTTACCGCTATCCTCTAATATTCTCTGCGCTCTTGGAGAGTATCCATCTCGCTCCTTCATTGCCACATTACCTTCTGGCGCAATCAAATCCTTAATCATATCAATAAGCTGCATCTCAGTAACGCCGTTCTCTATCAGCACCTTTGCCGCAACTCCTGTCTTTTCTTTCAAAAGACCTACTAAAATATGCTCACTTCCGATATAACTCTGATGCAGATTTTTGGCAGCCTTTGCTGCCAGACTCAAAGCAGTTTGTGCTTTATCTGTAAATTGCTGCATACTTTATGCCTCCATTATTCATAATTTTCATAAATCTCATCAATTAATTCGTGAATCTCCTGTCTGGAAATTCTTTTACAGCTGCTTTTTGCCAGCAGTACCTGCAAATCACTTTTTAACTCCTCTAAGGCTCTCAGCTTATCTATATCTATCGCTATTACCGCGCCCTTTCTTCTGTCTACCTTAACAAAACCTTCCTGTTTTAACACTGTATATGCCTTATTAACAGTATGCATGTTAATTCCTATGGTATCTGCTAACTGTCGTACTGACGGCAACGCATCCCCCTCATGAAACTGTGAGGTAGCAATTCCTATAATAATCTGATTCCGCAGCTGCAGATAAAGCGCTTCTTCACTACTAAAATCAATCTCAATATACATTACGGCTCCTCACTTTCTCTTATTATCATCCCACTGTTATATAAATTGTAGCACAAAGCACTTTTCGTTACAATACATATTGTCGGAATATTGTATGCAATTCCTTGAAATAAAAGAAAAAGCTGTGTTTCACAGCTTTTTCTTTTGTATCATTATATTTCAATAAATTCCATATCATTATCAACTTCCAAGAAGCTCTTTGCTCTTGTACCTCTTGGCTGTGCTGATGGTCTTCTTACCTGAACTCTTTCCTGCATCTTCTCAGAGTTACGTTCATTTGCTCTTTGCTGCGGTCTCTGAGTCTCAGCCTCTGAAGTTCTCTCAGTATTTCTTGCCCCTGGACGTGTATTATTAGATGCAGGTCTTGGAGCACCTGTATTTGCTACAGGTCTTCTTGCTGGAGCACTATTCTGTGTAGATCCCTGCTGATGTCTTGGTCCTGGTGTAGAATCATCATCGTCATCATCATCATCGT
>JAFUKJ010000118.1 GCA_017467805.1 Lachnospiraceae bacterium | reverse complement strand
TTTTGCCAAAAATCTTGCACCACCTTCTCCACTAAGGTATGCGGAAACCACCTTCTTCTTAAATTCAAAACTGTATTTTGCCATAAAAATACCGACCTCCAATCGTTAGATTTTTTGGTCTAACTTTTGGGGGTCGGTACAATCGCACTAGCGGTCTTATTACTTTTATTTTTCTACAAGAATCATAACATTTGTTAACTCATCAGCAAAGAATCCAACATTACCGATTTCATTTACTGTAGTTACTGTCTTTGCTTCATATAATCCTGTTAATCCATTCCATGTAAAGACATATGCTGCAGCTCCTGTATACTCTGTACCAACATGAGTATGAACTCCAATTGTCATACCTAACTTACCTGCTGATACTGGTTTAATACTGATTGTATGGAAGCCTTCTGCAAAGTCCTCTACTGTTTCCATCGATGCACCAAGATTTAAGTCTGTTGTCACAGCATCAAGCTCTACTGTAAAGCCGATACCATTGCCTAAAAACGCATTGACAAACATACTCTTTCCATAGTATTTCTGTAAAACAGCTACCTTAAGGACTGCCTCTTCCTTTGTCATTACAACATCCAACGCTCCATTTGCCTCTGTTACAGATGCTGTAAGCGGAGCCTTCTCCTCTTCAATTACAACAACATTTGATGTTGAAGATGAAGATGTAGGTTTTGCTGTTGGTGAAGGAGTTACCTCTGGCTTAGCTGTCTGCTGTCCACCTGATATCTCTTCTCTTGAAGACTCTTCTGTTGAAGACTCTTCCTCTGTTGAAGATTCCTCCTCTGTTGAAGACTCCTCCTCTGTTGAAGATTCCTCCTCTGTTGAAGACTCTTCCTCTGTTGAAGACTCTTCTTCTGTTGAAGACTCTTCCTCATCGCCTGTCACGGTAACTGTTGCCTCGAAATCATCGCAACGATTATACTGTTCTACTGTTACAGTAATTACCGCAGTTCCTGCCTTCACACCTGTTACAGTACCATCCTCTGCTACTGTAGCAACTGCCTCATTGCTGCTCTTATAAGTTACCTTTGCATCCTCAGAAAGATTGCTTACTGTTAACTTCTGACTATCCTTAGCATCTACTGTAACATCCTCAACTGTAGGAGCATCCTTGATACCAAAGCTTACATCCACATGTTTCTCTACATCCATATAGTAAAGAACAATTCCACCAAGTACAAAATCATCATGAGCCTTTGTATCAAAGGTCATAACACTAGGCCATCCTGTTAAGGTAACCATTCCGTTGTTCGTTGCATTGTCTACCCATGTTCCGTATACACTACCATCTGCAGGCATATCCAGATACTGCGCTGGAATCTCTGTTTCTCCCGCATATAAGCAAATGATTTCAGATGCATTGATATCATCTGCATTTACTGCTAAGTCAGGGTTGCTTGTTACCTTATCATCTGCTACGTTTAACCAGATATATACAATCTGTCCATCATAGAACTCAACCTTAAGCTTCATTAAACCGTTCTTCACTGTTGGGTCTGCAAAGAATGAACTTAACATGCTGATATTTCCAGCTTTATAATCTGTGCTGAAAGCTCCATCATGCTGTAAATATGCCCACCAGCTTGAGTTTGGACCCACTCTTCCAGCTGCCTGATATGCAGTTACTCTTCTTACTTTGCTTCCGTTGAAATCAACTGGAATCGCAATACCTTCCTTAGTTCCTTCACTGCTTCCAATCTCAGGAGCTGCATATTTTACAAGATACTCATACCAATCAGCACCTGAGCTAAACTTCATGGTAAGCTTTGCAAATGTACCATAATCAGCCATCGCTGCAAACATCTTATTTACATAGTCCTTTTTCAAGGTAACTGTTGCGCTTGCGCTATCATATGTGTAGTCAGCTCCCTCTGTAAGACCTTCAATTCCTGTAAATGTGTTACCATTTAATGTAAGAGGAATCTGTACATCCTCTGTCACCTCTGTTGCAAAGTAAAGTGTATCAAGTCCTGTTGCATAAGATGAACGTCCTGTCATACTTGCTTCAAGCATTGCGCCAACTTCAGCCTGCTTCCACTGATACTCTCCACTTCTTCTGTCAATACCTGAAAGATTATCCCAGAATATCAAACATACATCGTACTGTCTTGCAAGCTCGCCCATATACTCATAATACTTAAGCTCCTCACCCTTCTGCATACAGCCTTCCGCAGTTTTATCATAACCAAGTAAACCATACTCACCAATTACTACACCAATTCCCTTGGAAATCAGCTCTCTGTCAATTGTCTCCATGATATAATCAGCGCCATCTCTTGGTGTGTAAGGCTCGCCATTATTCTGCCAAAGCTCCTCATCAAAGCCTGTTTTTCCTAAGTTTGCACTGTATACCCACTCACTATAGTAATGAACTGTTGCAATGATATTCTCATCATCAAGACTCTTAATCAAGTTATATAAAGGTACACACTTTTCATGATTTGTTAAAAGTGTAGGCATAATAATCATTCGCTCTTCGTTACCCTCAGTGTTACGAATTGCATAATATGCCGCAAGGTTAATCTCATCCAGCTTCTTCTGAGCTGTCATAGAACCTGTATCCTCGAAGGTTGGCTCATTGATTGTCTCAAAGCATACCTGCTCTGGTAAATCAGCCATATATGCTGCAAGCTGCTCCCAAAGCTCTGTAAATCTTCTGTACTCCTCAGACTCCTTATTGCCATCCCAAGACGATAACCAAATCCATGAATCATGATGAATATTAATCATGACATATAAATCTTCTTCCAAAGCCCAGTTAACAACTTCCTTATAACGTGCTAACCATGCTTCATCAATGACATACTTATATTCGTCTTCTGACGCATTCTCATTGACTGTATATCTTCTATACAATGTCAAAGGCATACGGATACTGTCATATCCCTTATCCTTTACTGCTGCAATCAACTCTCTTGCAACAGTTGGATTTCCCCATGCAAGCTCTCCCTTATCCTCAACACTCAAATCACTGTCAAAGCCATCGAAAGAGTTACCAAGATTCCAGCCTGACCCCATTGCTTTTACATAATCAATGGATGCACTTCCATCTGTATCATCGTCCCCTTTATCTGCAGCTGTTGAACCTGCATAAAGAGTAATTGCTCCGTCTGCCTGATCTAATGCAAGATATGCACTGTCATTTCCACAGATTCTTACCTGTGGCTGTACACCCCAGATATTTGCAAGTCCATTCATATATTCAATGCCTGGCTGTAATACTGGTGCTGAATCATAGGTTAATTCATATTCTCCATTAATTACAATCTTAGTCACAGTTGCTTTTAAGCTGCTTCCTTCGATTGCCTCAATAAATCCAAGGTTCTTCAAACCTGTCTCATAATCAAATGATAAATCAATTACATAATCGCCATCACCATTCAAAGCAACTGTCTGCGACTTTTCTGTCCAGCTTGCTGCCTGCGCCTTAAATGTAATTGAATCTACGTCTGCATCTGCTATTGTCATATAATAGCTAACAGATGAAAGCAACTGTGCCTCCACTGTAGCAGCATCCTGCTCTGTATCCTCTGTAGATGGCTCTTCTGCCTCTGTAGCTACATAAAGCTGAATCGCACCATCTGCATTGTCTAATGCAAGATATGCACCGTCATTTCCGCAAATTACTACCTGTGGCTGTACACCCCAAATATTTGCAAGTCCATTCATGTATGAAATACCAGGCTGCAATACAGGTGCTGTTTCATAGGTTAATTCATATGTATCATTTACAGTAATTTTATTCACGGTTACTGTCATTGCACTTCCTGCAATCTCAGAAACAAATCCTAGATTCTTTAAGCCCTTCTCATAATCAAAGGCTAATTCGAAGGAATACTCTCCATCTCCCTCTAACGCAACTGTAGCTGACTTAGAAGTCCAGCTTGCTCCCTGTGCCTCAAATGAGAAGGATGTTGTATCGCCGCTTCCTGCTACTGTTACATCATATTTCACAGATGTAATCTGCTCTGTTACATACTCAACTGCAACTGAGCTATCCTCTGTGGAAGACTCTTCTGTACTTAACTCTTCTGATGATGATTCTTCTGTTGATACTTCTTCTGTTGATGCTTCCTCTGTTGATACTTCTTCTGTTGATACTTCCTCAGAAGATTCTTCTGTTACAGGCTTATCTTCTACTTCTCCTGCAACATATAATTTAATAAGACTGCTCTCCGCACTATATGCAAGATATGCATTGTCATTCTGACAAATCTTTGCACCATCCTGTAAACCGCTCCAAATATTTACCAGACCGTTCTCCCAATCTGAACCAGCCTTCAAAACAGGTGCTGTCTCATAGCTTAATTCATAGGTGCCATTTACAGTAATCTTATTCACAGTTACTGTCATTGCGCTATCCGCAATCTTTTCAATATAACCAAGATTAATCATTCCCGCTTCATTATTGATAGCTATCTCAAATGAATAATCTCCATCTCCGCTAACATCTACCGTCTTAGCAGCTCCACTCCAGCTTGCAGGTGTTGCCTGCCATGTGAAAGCGTTTGCATCTGCACTTCCTGCTACTGTTACATCATATTTAATAGAAGTAATTGCTTCTTCTGCTATCTGTACCTCTTCAGTGCTTTCATCTGTTGCTGCTTCATCTGTTGTTGGTTCTACTGATGATGCTTCTGTAGATGTTTCTTCACTCGTAGGCTCTACTACTGACTCCTCCGCATTCTCAGTTGAAGGTTCAACTGTAGAAACCTCTTCAGATGATATCTCTTCTGACGATATTTCTTCAGATGTTATTTCTTCAGATGACGCCGCATCAGAAGATTCCTCTATCGCAGGCTCATCTGCTACTTCCTCTGCAACATACAACTTAATAAGACTGCTTGCTGCATCATATGCAAGATATGCTTTATCATTCTGACAAATCTTTGCGCCATCCTGCAAACCACTCCAAATATTTACCAGGCCATTCTCCCAAGAAGAACCTGCCTTTAATACAGGTGCGCTATCATATGTCAATTCATATGTATCATTTACTGTAATCTTATTTACAGTTACTGTCATTTCACTATCTGCAATTGTCTCAATGTAACCAAGATTAATGATTCCTGCTTCGTTATTCAACGACCAGTCAAATTGATAATCCCCGTCACCATTCAGCTCTACTGCTTTCGTTACTCCGCTCCAGCTTGCAGCTGTCGCCTGCCATGTAAAGGAACTTGTCTCCCCACTTCCTGCAACTGTCACATCATAAGCCACTGATGTAATTGCAGCTTCCTTCCACTGTGTCTCGGCATTTACACTAAGTCCACTGGTCTGCATTCCGCTAACCATCAGAATAAATGCCAGCACAAATGCTAGTACTCTTCTTACCCTTTTCATTATATACCTCCCTATATATTGCTTCTCAGTCTCTGCTATGCAGATTCCGATGAGAGTCAATAAGACTCCCAAATATACTATAACACTTTGAGTTTACCATGCCATGCACGAAAGAAATATCTATAAAATCCGAGATTCTATACCTCAAAAAATGGATGTATATGGTCATCATGTTAAACGTTTAAGTTCGCATTTTTAGCATATTTGCCAAAAGCCGCCGATGATATATGAAACACCTTATACAAATAAAATGTGTTCATCTCATCGACGACTTTCACCATCTTCATTATTCGTATTCTGTAAGCCTCAAGCCTTCCTGATTTGATACTGTAACTGTACCACCTTGTTCTTCAAAATAGTCTTCAATATATGCTGCCAGCTCATTTGCATCATCATACTGCTGTAGTTCGATATGATGTGCCAACATCTCTGTTCCTCCTGCTACCACAACTCGATAGTTTTGATTATACTCAGCACTATAGGTATATTCCTCTCCGTCCAGTGTGCATATCCATTCGGTTTTCCCTGCAATTTTATTGCTGTCACTATTATATGCATATGCTGCAAATATCCTAAGCGCTGACAAACTAATCGTCACTATTAATATGAATATTGCCACTATGCCTAGTACTTTCCCAATAGTCCTCCAACGTCTGTTAGATATTGCCAACTGCTCATTCACTCTTGCAAGCTGCTCTGCAATCTGATTCATCTCCTGCGTATCCTTCATGCCTTCGCCCAGCAGATTACTTACTGATGTCTCCAATACCTCGGCAAGCTTTGACAGCATCTCAGCATCTGGAACCGAATATCCCTTTTCCCATTTTGATACTGTTTGTCTGGTTACATTCAAACGAATCGCCAATTCTTCCTGCGTAAATCCCTTATTCTTTCTTGTAACTTTAATGTTCTCATTTAACATACCCGCACCTCCTAAGATGCCTTAATTATAATGATTCCGCGCTATTCATCACAAGCAACGCATTTTAACATTAGTGTTATATTGAGATTCTCTATACTTTTTTAATCGGGTGCCTGATAACAGTCTTCCACTTCTCTGGTGCTACCTTACGTGCATCGGACATATAAATCTCATGATGCAGTCTGACATCACTAAAGTCATTAACATAGCACTGCTCCTGTATGTATGAATCCATAAGTGCAACAGTCTTTGGCTCATCATCAAATGCTCCAAGGTGCATACATTGTACACACAAACCTTCTTCTATCGATATAAGTTCTGCCGCCGAACAATCCAACTTTTTCTTCTGTGTTGCCATCTGCACCGCCCAATCAAAGTCCTTCTGCGTAATAAAATCTGGCACACGAATCACAGATATCCAGTGAAAAGCAGCCTTATTCGTATAGTCTACCCCTCTATCCCCTCCTGCCACCAGAAGCCTTCAAGAGGAGGAACAACATATTCATAGAATCCCTCTATCCTATAGTCTGTCTTATAGCTCATCTTCAAGGTATAGGCTACCGCATACAACACTCCAATCGCCTGCTTGTAAGCACCGCCCTCTTCATTCGGGTCTCCTTGCCCCCTTACAGCTATGTAATTTGCCTTTGGCACCGTCACAATCTCTGGCTTGTTCTTCGGCATATAGAATTCTTTGTATTCCTTTTTAAAATCGAATGGCATAGTTTCTCCCCCTCTATAATCTTTTTAAACACGAATGCTTTTCATCAATAGCAAACCCATTATTTCTATAAAAATTTAATATAACTTGTACTGCATAAAATTCTCATTCTTCTCAAAACCAAAATCAGTGTATAGATGTACGCCCATATCAGAAGCTGTGATCTGTACCGCTCCACAACCATATTCTTTTGCTTCATTCACAACTCTCGATAGAAGTTCTTTAGCAATACCTTGTCTGCGGTATTCCTTTGATGTAAACATACTTGAAAGTAATCCTAATTTACCACTAGGACATCCAAAATAAGGTGGTTTCTCCACAAAGGACATTCCACTTGTTCCGACAATCCTATCTCCATCCATTGCAAGCCAAGATACAAATGTTCCTTCCTCCATATGACGTGTATAGTAGTCTTTCAATGCAGGTTTTAAGTCTATATCTTCCTTGGCACCTTCTTCTCTAAGCTGATTAATTCTCATATCAATAAATGTATCTAACTCGCTAAACGTCAACTTTTTATATTCAATATTCATATGATACCACCTCACTTGCATTCATTCTATCCATTACATTTTCTTATGTCAACCAGCCCCAAATATTTTATCAAAAAACTCCTTTCAAATTTGGCTCTCTTCTTTTTGTCTCGCACGCTTTTATTTCATGCATAAAAGCCGCCGATGTCTATGCATCGACGGCTTTTTGCACTTCCCAACTTATCTTGCTGCTCGCTTTCTCTTCTTATCCAATGTATGTGTCATAAATACTAACAACACAAAGAAGAATATTTCCTGCATGAATCCCAATATCTGCAACACAAAAATATCTCTAAAGATTTCAAACGGAGCCCCAGAAACATTCATACAGAAGCTCACTATTGTAGCAAAAGAATCAAAACCTATCATAAAATAAAGCGGTATCGGACTTTTCGCTCTGTCTCCACTGAAGAATCGAATACTGATTATAATAAAGACCATATCATATATAATTGCACCTATATATGATGGTAATGAAAACGTACCATAACTACTTATCATTCCAATTATTGTAACAAGTAAATTTGCCGCCAAATAATAGGTATAAAAAGCCGCCGCCAACTTAGGATTTAACTTATCACTAATTGCTGCATAGACACCATACCCCAATATGAGAGTCAGCAATACACTCTTTAATGTTACTTCATATGAAGTATACATCAACATCCCCTGAATAAAAGTATTGCACAAATAAAATATACTGTGGAACATCGCACACATAAACGCTAACGCCATTAATACTATCTGTATTCGCTTTGATACTGGTGTATCAAGAATTTCGCTCTTCTCTACATATAGCTTCATATCATCATCAGATAACAGGTCATCCAACGATACCGCAAAATACTGGGATATCTTCTTAGCTGTCATGATATCAGGATATCGTGAGCCGCCCTCCCATCTGGATACAGCCTGCCTTGTTACATAGAGATAATCTGCCAATGTCTGCTGCGTGATTCCTTTTTCTTCTCTTACTCTTTTTAAGTTTTCTCCAAATTCTGCCATAATTCATTTCCTCTCAACGTTTATTTGCTGCAGCAAGTTCATTGTATACTTTGTGTCCTTAATTTGAAAGCAACACCTCTATTTTACTGTGTTGACACTATGTCAACCTGCTTATTTTGTTGCTTTGCTCAAATTATTCTTTGTCACATTGTGAATATGCAAAAAAATCTTCTTGTGATTCACAAAAAACTCTCGTCAAATCCTCATTTTTCTTTATAAAACATCATTTTTGTGAATATAGAAAAAAACTTGCTCGTACTTCACAGTTTTCTTCTCTTTTTTGTGTAATACACATAGATTTTTTTCTATATTCACAATTGTGCCATGCGAGCACTCAACAAACATTCTACCATTTGAGCCATGCCGTCACTCGTAGGCGGAGCCTACTTCGTATCGCGCAAAAGGACCGAGGGAAAATTCCCTCGGCCCTTCTATATTGGTATGAGTTGTATGATATAAGCTTAATTATTTAGCGAGCTCAGCCTTTAACTGCTCTGTTAACATTGGAACAATCTTAGTTAAGTCGCCTACGATACCGTAATCAGCTACATCGAAGATAGGAGCTGTCTCATCCTTGTTGATAGCAACAATGATATCTGACTCTTCCATACCTGCTAAGTGCTGGATAGCACCTGAAATACCGATTGCGAAGTATACGTTTGGACGTACAGTCTTACCTGTCTGTCCTACCTGAAGATCCTTGCTCTTCCAACCAGCATCTACAACTGCACGAGAGCAGCTTACTGTACCGCCAAGTACCTCTGCAAGGTCATCTAACATCTTGAAGTTCTCTGCGCTTCCAACACCACGTCCACCAGAGATAAGAATCTTAGCATCCATGATATCTACTGTCTCAGCAACAGACTTAACAATCTTCAAGATTTCTACATATTTGTTATCAGGTGTGAAACCTGGGTTGTACTCAACAACGTTTGCCTTAGCACCTTCCTGCTTAGGAAGCTTCTGCATAACACCAGGACGAACTGTTGCCATCTGTGGACGGAAATCAGGACAAGCGATTGTCGCGATTGTGTTTCCACCGAAAGCTGGACGAGTCATTAATAACTGGTTGTGCTTCTGCTCCTTACCTGGAATTGGGTTGATTGGGAAATCACCAATCTCAAGCTGTGTACAGTCTGCAGTAAGTCCTGTATGAACTCTTGCTGATACTCTAGGACCTAAATCACGTCCGATAGCTGTTGCACCAACTAACATGATTTCTGGCTTGAACTCATTAATAACAGATGCAAGTGCATGTGCATATGGCTCTGTTCTATACTCTTTTAACTCTGGATCATCTACAACGATAACCTTATCTGCACCGTATGCAGCAAGCTCATCTGCAAGACCCTTAACATCGCTACCTAATACTGCTGTTACTTCTGTTCCTAAGTCCTTCGCAAGGTCTTTTCCTTTTCCGATTAATTCTAAAGCGATTCCGCTGATTTCATTATCAACCTGCTG
>JAFUKJ010000117.1 GCA_017467805.1 Lachnospiraceae bacterium | reverse complement strand
GTGATATATTCAGAAGTAAAGCCGTTCAGACCAGACTTGAGAACGCTGCTTAGCTCCTGATTGAAATCAAGATTCAAGTATGCGGATGCGTCATAATACAGCACTTCAGATACTGTCCAAGCGCTCTGTGCGTCATCTGCCTTTGTCATGCTTACTTCAAGATAGTAGTCCTGATAAAGATAATAATAACGTGCCTCTAATGTATCGTAGGCAAAGCCAAGGCTTGGTGTACCAAGGACATTTAATACATGCTGCAGGGTAGGTGCATCAGTTCCGAATAGGGTAGCGGTATCTAATGATACAACAACATATTCCAGAGCAAGTTCCTCTCCCTTGGCATAACCGATGCTATAGGAATTGGCACTGCCATCAGAAATGGATGCAGTTGTAGAGCCATCCTCCTTAAATAAGGTATATCCTGCACTTATAATATTTTCATCTGTAAGCGGAGCAGGGATGGATGCGATAACATCAACCTCTCCCCATAAAGGAATAGGAAGAGTCTTGTCCCAGCTTGCAGTAGCAGTTGTTAATTCAGGAAAGCGGATATCCAATGTACCTTCAGTCCATACCGCATCATCTAAGCCTGTAGCGTAGGCGATGGTAGTTGCCAGTTCGGATTCTACAGTAGAAGTTTCTGCTGTTGTTGATTCTTCAGTAAGTGTTTCTTCGATAACAGACTGTGTTTCTATAATTTCAGTACTTTCGTTAGTGACAGTTGTTTCTATTGGAATTGTTTCTTCTATCGTCTCAGTACTTTCTGATGTATTAATTGATGTATCAGCATTGCCACAGCCACTAAGGCATAGGCAGGTTATAAGTGAGAGTGCTAAAATATTTCTTTTAAATATGGTTTTCTTAAGCATGGATTTGCCCTTTCTGTATGAAATATAATACTAATAGTTTACCATAAAAAAAGAAAAAGAGAAATAATTCTATATTTATATTATAAAAAGAGGTATTATATTCTTAAAGAAAATGTAATTTGCGGATGAGGTATAGAAGAGATGAAGCAGGAAGTTAGAGAGCGTTGTAAGTCATTGGCAGAGAGTGAGTACGGAAAATTTAGCCAGGGTCTGATACCTGGTAAGAATAATATACTTGGCATCCGTTTGCCACTGCTTAGAGAAATGGCAAAGGAATATGCTAAGGGAGACTGGAAGAGCCTGTTAGAGGAAGAGGATGTATATTTTGAAGAAACCATGCTTCGGGGAATGCTTTTTGGATATGCCATAAAGGAGCCAAGGGAGCTGGCAGCGTATGTAGAGGAATTCATACCGCTTGTGGATAACTGGTCTGTGTGCGACAGTGTATTTATGGGGATGTCCACATGGCAGAAGGACAGGGCATTTACATGGGAATATATTCAGAAATATTTGTATTCGGAGAAGGAATTTGAGGTAAGAGTTGCTCTGATTATTATGATGCAGCATTTATTGAAATGTGATGAGAATGGGAAAAAGATACCAAGATTGCGGAGTGTTTTGCTGTCGCAGCTTTCAGATAGTGAAGAAGTGGCGGGACTTTATGTGGAACGCGTGCTGGCGTCAATTGACAGGAGCTTTACGCAAGGGTATTACGCTTCCATGGCGGCATCGTGGCTTGTAGCGGAATGCTTTTGCTGTTTTCCATATCATACCTTTGAATGGATGAAGCAGAATAAGATGGATGATGTTACATACAATAAGGGAATACAGAAAATCATAGAGTCCAAAATCCCAACTGATGAGGTGAAGGATGAACTGAGACGATGGAAGAGATGAGAAAGGGGATAAAAAAATGATAATTGACACACATGTGCATATTGGTGGCGAGAAGGTTGGCTTTACCATGACGGAGGATATGGTACTTACAGCGATGGAGAGATATGGAATTGATTATGCGTTGGTATCTAATGGAGATGCAGTCGAGGTAGACCATGAGCAAAAGCCTATCCCTGTGGAGTATCAGGTATCTCAGGAGGATTCTTTAAGGCGTGTACTGGCTTTTGCAAGAAAGCATCCTGAAAAAATTGGCGTAGGTGTTTGGGTTAAGCCTGCAACAGAAGGTGTGACGGAGGAGTTAGAGCAGTTAATTAAGGATAATCTGGATATTATTTATGCGATTAAGCTGCACCCATTTCATTCAAATATTGCGCCGAACAGTCCTGCGGTAATTCCATATCTGGAGCTTGCAAAGTGTTATGGATTAGCGGTAGTGTCCCATACGGGTGGCTGCGAAGCGGCAGAGCCAGTGTATTTGTATGAGGCAGCGAAGCTATATCCGACAGTGCCGTTTGTGATGGTGCATATGGGACTTGGAAGCGATAATAAGCAGGCGCTTGATTTGCTGGGCGAATTGGATAATCTGTATGGAGATACTACATGGGTGCCGATGGCGACTACGATAGAGGCGATTAGGAGATATGGTAATCATAAGATGATGTTTGGCAGTGATACGCCGATAGATGGAGTGGACACATATCTTCATAATCCGAAGGGAGACCGTTCCCTGTATCAGGATTACTTCCATGTTTTACCTGAGAAAATCAGTAAAGAAGCGTATGAAGCGTTAATGCATGGTAACGCAAAGCGAGTTTTTGGATTTCGTTTGCATGATTGACAGTTAAGCTGTCAATTGTGCAAATTTACCTAAAAATTTTTACGGAAACGTTACCGAAAATTTTTGTAAACCTATTTCTAAGAACGAAAAAGGGTGCTATAATGTGGTTTGTGTGAAAAAAGTGTTGCTCAGCAGCAACACTTAGCAAGAATTTGCAGTTGCAAATTCTTGTTTAAATGATATGTGCTTAGGCACGATTTTTTGTGCCTCACAAAGAAAACGTTTTCATTAAAACAGGAACGGAGGCTAAATCCTCTCCTCACCAGAGGGTTCGGATTTTGCTCCGCAAAACAAGGAGGATTATGTATGGGAAGAAGAGTGAAAGCGCTTCTTCTGGCAGCCTGTATGTTACTTGTGACAGTTATGACCGCATTTGCTGATGTCATGGTAGCTAAGGCTGCTGAAGAATTGGTAATCAAGCTGCATTACCACAGGGAGGATGCCAACTATGAAGGTTGGGACGTATGGATGTGGGAGGTTGGCGCAGAAGGCGCAGGCTACGCATTTGAAGAAGAGGACGGAGAAATGGTGGCAACTAAGGTTGTTACACCAGGTGCAACATCAGTTGGATTCATTGTCAGAACACAGGATTGGACAAAGGATTTTAATGGAGACCAGTTCATTGATATTGCAGAAATGGTTTCAGGTACTGTACATATTTATGTGGAATCGGGGATTGAAGGCTATACCAAGGAGTATGCCGAGGATGCTGTAACGGGTATTAAGATTACAAGTATTAAGTATGATGGAGATACTACGATTACAGTCGGTTCTACAGGAGAAATTGCAGGTGATTTGACACAGGCATTTGCGGTAAAGACTGGTGATGAAGAGGCTGCGATTTCAGAGGTAACAGTAGGCGAGAATCATGTATATACAGTTACCCTTGCGGACAAACTGGATAATACAAGAAACTACACATTAACATTTGATGGAAATGAGTATGAGGTAATTATGCCAAACATTTATTCAACAAGCGAATTTGAAGCTGAGTATACATACTCAGGAGATGATTTGGGAGCAACATGGACAAGCGAAAAGACAACCTTCCGCGTATGGGCTCCAACTGCTGCATCAGTTAAGGTAAATCTGTATGCATCAGGAACAGAGGGAACAGATGATTTAATTGAACAGCTGGAGATGACAGCTGATGTGAACGGTACATGGGTAGTCGAGAAGGAAGGCGACCTGAACGGTACTTACTACACTTATTCAGTAGAGGTTGGCGATGTTGTGAACGAGGCATGTGACCCATATGCCAGAACAACAGGCGTAAATGGTAAGAGAGCCATGGTCATTGACCTTGCATCTACAAATCCAGAGGGATGGGATGAGGACAAAGACCCTAATGCAGGCGGTACTTATAATGATGCTATCATTTACGAGCTTCATGTAAGAGATTTATCAAGTGACGAAAGCGCAGGCATTACTAATGTAGGTAAGT
The DNA here is from genome assembly GCA_017467805.1 of Lachnospiraceae bacterium. GTDB lineage: Bacteria > Bacillota > Clostridia > Lachnospirales > Lachnospiraceae > COE1. The sequence goes on along the minus strand of JAFUKJ010000117.1, from coordinate 9,254 downwards.
TCTTAGGCTTAACAGAGACAGGAACAAAGACAGAGAGCGGAATTGCGACAGGTCTTGACCACATTAAGGAGCTTGGAATTACTCATCTTCATTTACTGCCAGTATATGATTACGGCTCAGTAGATGAGACAAAGCTTGATACAGCACAGTTCAACTGGGGCTATGACCCTGTGAACTATAATGTTCCAGAAGGTTCTTACTCTACAGACCCATATAATGGTGAGGTTAGAGTGAAGGAAATGAAGCAGATGGTAAAAGAGCTTCATGACAATGGAATCAGTGTAGTTATGGACGTAGTATACAATCATGTATACAATGCAAGCGAGTTCTGCTTTAACAATATTGTTCCAATGTATTTCTCACGTGTGAGTGATACAGGTAAGCTTTCTAGCGGTTCTGGTTGTGGTAACGATACAGCCAGCGAGAGAAGCATGGTTAAGAAGTATATTGTAGATTCTGTTAAGTATTGGGCAGATGAGTATCATATCGATGGATTCCGTTTCGACTTAGTAGGTTTGATTGATATTGAGACAATCAATGAAGTTGTTGAAGAAGTACACAAGGATCATCCAAATGTTATTTTCTATGGTGAGGGCTGGACAATGTCTACAGAGCTTACCAAGGAAGGCTATAAGATGGCGACACAGCAGAACTCTGAAAATACACCGGGCTTTGCATATTTCAGTGATACCATGAGAGATATGTTAAAGGGAAATGTATTTAACAATACAGAGGTTGGTTATGTATCAGGTGCAAAGGATAAGGAAGCTACTTTAGAGTTTTGCTTTATGGGTGATGCTCCAGTATGGTGTGAATCACCTGCACAGGCGGTAAACTATGCTTCATGCCACGATAACATGACACTTATAGATAGAATTACAAATTCTACACCAAATAATACAGTAGAAGAACGTATCAGAATGAACAATCTTGCTGCAGCTGTATATATGACATCAGAGGGTATTCCTTTCATGCAGGCAGGAGAAGAAATGCTTCGTACTAAGGTGAAGGAAGATGGAAGCTTTGATGAGAACAGCTATTCATCATCAGATGAAGTAAACAGTCTCAAGTGGGATGACCTTGATAAAGCAGAGTATATGGATGTATATAACTACTACAAGGGATTGATTGCATTCCGTAAGGCACATCCTGCACTACGCATGACAACTCAGGAGGATGTTAAGGCAAACATTACAACCGTGAAGGATTTAGACAGAAATGTCGTAGCCTTCGAGATTGCAGGTGGTGCAAACGGTGATGAAGCAGATGGTATGTTTATCATTTTCAATGCTAATAATGCAGAAACTACAGTAACACTTCCAGCAGGTGCATGGGATGTTTACATTAATGGCGAGCAGGCTGGAACAGAGGTTATCGAGACAATCACAAGCAAAACTGTTACAGTAAGCCCTATCTCAGCAATGGTTCTTGTAAAGAACAGCGATATTGTTGTAGAGGAGGAGCCTGAGACTACTGTTGAGGAAACAGCAGTTGCAAACGCAACTGTAGAGGAGCCTGCAACAGAGGTTGTTGGTGTAAGCGAGGCTTCTAATGGTGGCTTGGTAAGAGGTTTGATTGCTGTTGCAGTTGTTGCAATTGTAGCAGTAGGAGCATTCTTCGTATTCAAGAAAAAGTAAATTTACTGCCTAATAAAATATATTTCTAGTGTATCAGCCGCTCTATCAGGTTTTGACTTGGTGGGGCGGTTGGTTTTATGTGTGGAAGTAGGCTTAGTACGGAGAAAATAAAGGGTAATGTTGAAATTCTCCGTATTGGAGTAGGTTTAGTACGGAGAAAATTGGTGGTAGTATTGAAAATCTCCGTAGTAGATTGTAGGAGATAGTGAAAAATGATATAGTTATGTTAAAGAAACGAGCATTTGAAAGAGGATAACAATGAAAGTGATAGACATTTACGGTGAAAATAGATTTGAGCAGTATACAAAAATTAGAGAAGCATGCCGCGGTATAATAATCGCTGATGAGAAGATTTTACTGACTTATGAAGTAAATTCTGACCAGTGGTTTCTTCCAGGTGGTGGTGTAGAAGAGAATGAGAGCCTTGAAGAGTGCTGTATTCGCGAACTGGCAGAGGAAACAGGCTATGTTGTAAAAGTGAAAGAGCAAGTTTTAACAATTAATGAATATTATGAAGAGTGGCTCTTTATCAGTCACTATTTGGTCTGTGAGTGTGTGGGAGAAACAGAGAGAAGGTTGACACAAAGAGAAGCAGAGGCAGGATTAGAACCTAGGTGGATACCTTTGAAAGAGGCGGTAGAGCTATTTTCGAAGCATCAGGACTATGCGAAAGATAATGAGATGAAGCGAGGCGCTTATCTGAGGGAATATGAGGCACTTTGTAGTTATATGGATATAAAATAAAGATGGAGTGAAGCCATGTATAGATTAATCGTACTAGATGAAAATAAAAAGCATACATTAGAGTTTGAAGGCACACCAACGGTGCAGGAGGTACTAGAGCATCATGGAATTGTTATGCCGCATCCCTGTGGTGGAGCGGGACGGTGCGGTAAGTGTGTGATAGAGATTTTAGGTGCTATATCAGAGCCTGATGAGAAGGAAAATATACTTGGCTGTCGCTTGTCTTGTAGAACAAGGCTTTACGGTGATGCAAAGGCAGTACTCTGCGCAGATAAGGAGGTTCGCGCAGAAGGTTCTACGCAGAGTATTAAGGCATTGACGAACAACGAAAAAATATATGGAGCAGCGGTAGATATAGGAACGACTACCGTTGCTTTGTCTGTTTATCATTTGAAAACAGGAAACTGTCTTGCAACAGAAACAATGCTGAATCCGCAGTCAACAGTGGCAGCAGATGTCATGGGAAGAATTGATGCGGCTATGAATGGTCAGCTTGGTAAACAGGCAGAAATGATTGTGACTTGCATCCGAAAGCTGGCTGAAAAGACGGGGTATGCAGATAAAATTGACAAGTGGGTTATCACAGGAAATACGACCATGCTTTATTTGTTAAAAGAAATGAACCCTCAGTCGTTGGCAAAAGCACCATTTCTTGCAGAGTATTTATTTGGAGAAGAGAGTACCTTTTTGAACAAGCCACTGTATCTTCCTGAATGCATGCACGCATTTGTAGGAGCGGATATTACCTGTTCTGTCTTGGAAAGTGGAATGTGTGATAGTGAAGAAACCTCTTTGTTATGTGATATAGGAACGAATGGTGAGCTTGCGCTTTGGAAGGGAGGAAAGCTTTATACAGCTTCAACTGCTGCAGGGCCTGCCTTTGAGGGGGCAGGGATATCCTGTGGCTGTCAGAGTATTAATGGGGCAATTGAGCGGGTGACGCTTGATGGTAGTGCATTGAGGCTTAAGACGATAGGAGATACCAAGCCAGTTGGTATTTGCGGCTCAGGGATTATAGATGTGATTGCCTGTCTTTTGGAGAATGGTACCGTGGATGAGACAGGTGCGATGGATGATGAGAAAGTTGAAATCTGCGAGGGAGTCTGCATTCAAAGGTGTGATATCAGAGCGATTCAGCTTGCCAAGGCTGCGATTGCGGCAGGTATTAAGACGCTCTTAGAGGTGACAGACACTAAGGAAGAGGATATTTCCACTGTTTATATAGCAGGAGGCTTTGGAAGTCATCTGAATATTGATTCGGCGATTCGAATTGGTTTATTACAGGATGCCTGGAGAGATAAGATAAAGGTAATCGGAAATGCATCTCTTAAGGGGGCGGCTTCCATGCTGACAGATGAGAGTTTAAAAAATAAGGCACATGAGATGATTTCACAGGCTTCCTATGTGAATCTTGGAGGAATGTCAGCCTTTAATGAGAACTACATAGATGAGATGCTGTTTCCAGAGGAAAAGCGCTCTGCATATATGCTAAGACTTGCTGGGAAAGTCGGGTTTTCACACTATGGACTCTTAAAAAAGGAGGCTTTGGTGTTCAGGCAGGAGGTTCGTGATATGTGCGAGGCTGGACGTTGTCAAAGCTATGGTAAGCGTTGGACCTGTCCGCCGCATTGTGGAACACTTGAAGAAAGCGTTGAGAAAGTGCAAAGGTACAATGAGGGTATTATCTTGCAGATGACAGGGAATATGGAGGATGATTTTGACGTAGAGTGTATGCAAGAGACTGAGCAGGCGGTAAAGGATAAGCTGGATGTCTATGTGGCAAAGCTTAAGGAGGCTGGAATAGATTGTCTGCCGATGTCAGCAGGAACCTGCACAAGATGCGAGAAATGTACATGCCCTGATGAGCCTTGCAGATTTCCAGAGAAAGCTTTTGTGTCCATGGAAGCGTACGGATTAGTCGTAAGTGATGTATGTACGGCATCAGGCGTTGCGTACAATTATGGTAGAAGGACGATGACTTTTACGACCTGTGTGTTGTTTTAATATACTCTCTTTTCGGAATTGTGTAGCCGATAAAAAGTATATATAATTAAATGGAAACAAAATTTAAATTCAGTGAGGTGGTCGCTTCAATCCTCTGACTTTGAAACTTGGCATAGAGTGCTCTTGTTAAATCTCTGTGTCCATTTTTTGATCAAACTTGGTATTAAGTGCTTATAATGTCCTCCTATACCAAGTTTCTTGAATCCCTTGGGCAATAGGACTCCTTAACTTCTTCTATTGCCCAATATCTAACAATATTCAAGTAGTTCAATGTGTTGATGTGGCAATGGTAATAAAAAGTCTGATCATTGCCTCATCTATGACCCTAACCGTGGCAATAGGAACAAAAATGCTTACTATTGCCACAACTGTAAATGTGCTTAATAAAAAGGTGTACAAGAAAGCCTTTTCTAAATAGTAGTGATATACCCCGCCAGGCTACATTCGAAATTCGCCCTTGCGGGCTACTTCCTCATGTACGGCATCGCCGTATACATCTGAACACGAATATGCCTGCCTGTGAGCAAGCTCCCAGCAGTAAACTATTTTAGCAGTGCATCGTCAAACAGTATCTCGTTTTCGCTTTGCTACAACTCGATGCTGTTTGGCGCTCTATATGTCCAGCCAATAATATCCACTTGCGAGCAAGTTCTCTGTGTCTATTATCGTCAGTCCATGCACTGCTTGTTATTCAACCAACTTCCAATTTAACGAAGGAGTGTGATTGTATGAAAAAGAATACTATTCTCAAAGTTGTTAGCATCGTTTTAGTACTTGTAACCATTTTTGCAATTGTCAGTGCTATTACAGTTACAGGCAGTGGCTTTTTGGATTTGAGCAACATTGTGAGAGGCATTTGCATTGGTGTGGCTGTGGTTTGTGGTATTCTTGCAGTTATTGCTTGGAAATGCTCTAAAGCAAAAGGCTAACCAATCCAATTTGTCGAGCACATGAAACTTTCAGTTCTCAAATGATGATTTTTATAGGATTTAATAACTGTTATATCTTGTTATAGAAATCTCGTCAACCCCTTGAAAATACTAAACTTTTCACTGGTGTCCTTTCCATTACATCTTGTATCGTGTTATATCGTTCTACCCTTGTTTATGAACCCTCATAAGGGAAAAAACAAGGGAAAGAAAATCTGGTAACAACTCATAATAAATTATAAAAATGGCAGTTGGGACTGGATGAAATGCTTATGATACATTTTCAAGAAAGGACTGATAAGATGAGATTGATATATGCAGATTATAACCCACAAACGAATAGTGTTGATGTGACCACATTTGAGAACTACATATTGCGAATTGATTGTAACAAAGCAGAGGATGGATTAAGAACTACTCTCTGTTCACAGAATTCGCTTAATGCATTGGCAATAGATGAGCCATTGGAATATGCTCGCCTTGCTTTGGATGGTGAAATGCAGGCATGGGTGGATACGATTGATAGTTTGGAAGTCTGGTGATTTCGATAAATGTTTTTTGATAAAATAAAAGAAATTAACTTGCTAGAGAATTATCGTTTAGAAGATATTTGGCAATTTAATAGCTTTGCCTACTATGTGCGTGACAAGGCTATTCTTGGAGAGAAGATTTATTCAGGGATTATAAGTTGAAAACCTTGATTTTAAGCGGATGCTACGGAAAGTAGCGTCCGTTTTTGGCATTTGTAAACAGGTGTTGGTGGTGCTACCTCCTCGTTTTGTGTAAGGTGTGGTTGTAAATCAAAATGCATACGGAGGTACTACTATGAGCAACAAAAAAGAAATCATTATCAAAGCAACGAAACTCAAAAAGAGTTTTCTCACAGGTGACACAGAACAGACGATTTTTGAAAATCTAGACCTTAATATATATAAGGGTGACTTCACAGTGATTATGGGTAGTTCAGGTGCAGGCAAGTCCACACTGATGTACTCCCTTTCGGGAATGGACCGCCCCACCTCGGGCGAGGTTGTTTGGGACGGCAAAGCAATTACATCTTTAAATGATGATAAGCTGGCAATTTTCAGACGAAAGAATTGTGGTTTTGTTTTCCAGCAGATTTATCTTCTTGATAAGATGAGCCTTATGGATAACGTGCTTACAGCGAGTGCATTGTCAGAAGCGAGCAAGAAGGAGTCAGTGAAATATGCCAACGAGCTTTTTGCTCTTGTTAATATTCCTGAGATAACACGCAAAAAGTTCCCATCCCAGGTGTCGGGCGGTGAGGCTCAGCGAGCAGGCATTGTAAGGGCGGTTATAAATAAACCCAAGATTCTCTTTGCTGACGAGCCAACAGGGGCACTGAACTCAAATAACTCAACAGCAGTTCTTGATGTTTTTACAAAGCTTCATGGTGCTGGTCAGAGCATTATAATGGTAACTCACGACAAAAAAACAGCTTTAAGAGGCAACCGTGTGTTGTATGTTAAGGACGGCAAGATTTACGGTGAGTGTGACCTTGGGGTTTACACAAATGACAGTAAAGACCGGGAAGCAAAGCTAAACAACTTTTTAACGGAGATGGGATGGTAATATGAAAAAAATAGCAAATCAGATTTTATACAACTTAAAAAAGGAGAAATCATCCTTTATATCTTTTGGCGTTATCATTCTGATAACTGCTCTAATATTGAACTGTGCGGCGGTTTTATTGTGTCAGGTAGACAGCGCTTATGATGGAAAGTTTGAAGAGCTAAGCACTGCAACAATCAATGCAATTGTTCCCGAGATTCAGAGCAACAGTGAACTTGAAAAGGCAATTGATGAAATCGAAAATGTAGAGAAAACTGAAAGTCATACTGCTATCATGACAGAAGCTACTGTCAAGGATTTCAATGGTGCAGATTTTTCAATGAACACAGTGTTTTATAACATTGACGATAAGCGTACTCTTAACAATTTTGAGATTGTGAGTGAAAGTGAAAATGATGTTGACAATCCAATCTATATTCCGCTTTATGTTTCTAATTTTGGCGGATTTGCTTTGGGTGACGAAATCATTTATGTAATTGACGGTAAATCCCATAGTTTCACAGTAGCAGGTGTAATTGAAGAAATGCAGTACGGCAACTACGGCTCGGGTTTGTTGTGTGCATATTTACCAGAAGAAGAGTTTGCAGAGCTTGCGGATTCTTATAGTGACAAGGCTGTGGTTGAATATTCAATGAGCGTAAAGAGCGATGCAAGTCTTGATAAAGTGAAAGATGATGTCAGCAAAGTAATTGAAAACAAAGGTGCTATGGCGTTATCAATCCTAGACAGCGAAAGCGTAAAGGGTACACGAACAATGGTTACGGATCTGCTTGTTTTGATTTTAGCTGCGTTTGCACTAATCATCCTTGCAGTCAGCGTGTTCCTCAGTAACTTCAAAGTTAAAAATGCCATTGAGTCCGAAATTACTAATATGAGCGTGCTCAAAGCTCTAGGTTATACAAGTGCCCAGATTATAGCGAGTATCACGCTGCCATATGCGATTGTTTCGCTATTATTTGCAATCCTCGGCGTTGGTCTGTCTTATGCTTTGCTTCCTGTGCTTTGCTCGGTGCTTACTGTTCAGTCAGGTTTTTCCTTTGCTGTCAGTTTTGATTTGCTGAGTTTTGTATGTGTAGCTTGTATTCTTTGCGGTGTTGTTACGTTCTTCACATATATATCTGCACGAAAAATCAAGAAAACTCAGCCTATTGACGGCTTAAGAGGTAACACCAGTTCAAAACACACAAAGAAAAACTATTTTCCGCTTGAAGAAACTAGAGGCAACACAAAAATCCTGCTTGTCTTAAAGCAGATGATAGCTTCTACAAAACAGAATGTAATGCTCTTTTTGGTGTCTTTTGTACTGACGGTTCTCATAGCATTTTCAGGCACACTGTTCTACAATGTAGTAGTTGAGCCGGATAATTTTATGTCTGCTTTGTCAGACGAGGTAGCAGATGTGATTATATATCCTAAAAGCGACAGTGTGAGTGAACTTGAGTTAAAACTTGATAACGATAACCGTGTGCAGAATTCGTTGAAATATATGTCCGCAACTGTTAAAATAGAGGACAATACGGTAACTGCTTTTGTCTGTGAGGATTTCTCTAAAGTGAGAAATGATGTATGTTATATGGGTGAAAATCCGAAAGAAGCAGATGAAATCGCTCTGGGCAGTGCTTTTGAAGAAAATTTTAAAATCGGTGACACAGTCAGAGTGACGGTGGACGGTATCACAAAAAGCTTTCAGGTCACAGGCTTTGTGCAAAGCGTAAACTTACAGGGCGAGCTTTGTGAACTAAGCATAGAAGGATACAACAGTCTCTTTAAGCAAAATCAGACTCCATACCTTTATGTGTATCTTGAAAATCCTGAAAATGCCGAAAAGATTACAAAGGAATATAAAGTCGAATACTCCGAATTGGTAGTAGACACAGTGAATTCCTACAAACTTCAAAAGGAAGCACAGGATATGTATATGGGTATTACCGTGGTACTTGTAGTGGCAATTTTTGTGGTAACAATTCTTATTGTGCTTTTCATTCTGTACATTGTTATCAAGTCCTTGCTTGTAAAAAGAAGACAGGAGTTGGGCATTTATAAAGCAATGGGCTACACAAGCTCACAGCTTATTTTACAGACAGCAGGCTCGTTTATGCCTGTGTCGATTATAGCAATCGTGCTTTCAAGTGTGTTGGCACTTTTCTATATGCCCGCTATCTATCAGTTTATTTTTGAGACTTTGGGTGTTATGAAAAATAACATCGAGATTTCATTTGGCTTTTTAATGCTATTTGCAGTAGCTCAGATTTTAGTAAACATTATGATAAGTATTATTTTGTGTATGCCGATAAGAAAGATTTCAGCATATGCACTCATTAAGGAATAAGGAGAGACAAAAATGGAT
>JAFUKJ010000116.1 GCA_017467805.1 Lachnospiraceae bacterium | reverse complement strand
TTCCTGATTTGCATTATTCTGCCCCATCCGAATACTACTTCCATTCTTTATTTGTACAATGTATGCCTGGCTACTATCGAATAGAACAAAAAAGTGATTGCCTTTTCGACAATCACCTTCCAATCTAATTATATCCTTTATTCGTATAGCCGCCTCTGTTATAGCTCTTCTTCTCATAGGAGCCATTATTATCATAGGACTTTCTCTCTGAATAGTCCTTATTATATGGTTTCCTCTCGTAAGAACCATAAGGCTTTCTGCTATAGGTAGAACCTTCAGGTCTCTCACCTCTGTCATATGACGGCTTCTGATATGGACGCTTATGATATCCGCCTGATGCATTACCTGTTGTAATCACGATATTACCCTTACGACCATCGTTTCTTACATACTTACGCTCAGTAGAAAAGTTCTTCTCAATAGAGAAGCTCTTCTCACCAGTCTGCATATCTCTATTCTCATATCTTCTATTAGCATCATATGGCTTCTTCTCATAATGATTCCTATCTCCAAATGACTTTCTCTCGCTATAAGAATTATGTTCATAAGGCTTCTTCTCATATGGCTTCCTGTCACCATATGGTCTCTTATCACCAAAAGTTCTCTTTTCTCCATAGGACTTCTTATCGCCATATGGTTTCCTATCTCCGAACTTGCCGCCTGTCTTACGTTTCTCTGCCGCCGCCTGCTTAGCTGCCTGCTTCGCTGCGTCCTCTGCACGTTTATTATCTCTGGCAGTTACTTCCTCCTGATTCATAATCGTCAGAAGCTCTGGCTTTGAAATACGCACATAGTTAGGATATGGAGTGTACTTCATATGGCACTTATTACACTCAAAGCAGTTCATATTCTCCTCATCAACTACATTTACCTTATAAATAAGTCCATACTTAACAGTTCCATCACAATCAGCCTTAATACACTTATTTATTCTCTTGTCATATACATAAAATAAATCGTTCTCTCTTAAACTAACCTTTCTCTCAGGAACCTTCTTCTCCATGTCTGCTACTGTACCTCTCTATTATTACTTATACTTCTCACACTTCTTTATGGGCACTACATTCACTCACCCATCTACACGTTTTATCTTTTCAACGCGTACATTAAAATTATACTTACATTTCCAACAAATTACAACATAAAATCGCTTTAAATCACAACTTAAATCAGCACCTAAATACGCATGTTATTTAAGTGCTGATTTTATCTTTTTACCTTATTAATCTAGTCCATATGCCCCTAATAGTAAACCGACACTATTTATTTGACATAAGCTTATACATCGCTTCATTCAGTCCCTTAACTGTCAGCTTATACATCGGAAACAGATTCTTCACGGCAGTCTCTGCCTCACGCCAAGGCGCATGACCAGGTGCCATCTTCGGATTCATCCAGACTATCCTTTTATAGTGACGCTTCATCAATTGCAGCCACTCATAGCCAGACAAACCGCCATTTGGTCCTCTGTAATTACCTGTTGTAGAGTAAAGTTCCTCAGGTGCCATTGCCGCATCGCCAACAATAATCACCTTATAGTCACTGTCTACATTTCTAAAAAGCCACTCTGTATCTACCCAGTCTCCATTCTCACACTCTGGCGTCTTGTAAAGCTTAGAATAAATACAATTGTGGAAATAATAAGTCTTCACATCCTTATAATGATTAGACTTATGCACAGCCTGGAACAAATCATTTAACAAATTGGTATATGGAATCATGGTTCCACCAGAATCCATCAAAAGCAAAAGCTTTACTGCATTCTTACGTGGTTTCTCCATTACAATCTGCAAATATCCGCCATTGTTACAGGTCTTATCAATCGTTCCGTTAATATCCAGCTCTGTCTTAGGAATATCCAGCTTTGTCGAAAACTGACGAAGTCTTCTTAATGCCAGCTGGAACTGTCTGTTATCAATGACCTTATCATCTCTGAAATCGCGGTACTTTCTGGCTCCAACCACAGCAAACGCCGACTGATAACCTGTCTTACCGCCTACACGAACACCTCCGACATTGCCGCCCATATTACCAAAGGAGGTCTTACCCATCGTACCAATCCAATAGCTACCGCCATTATGCTCGCTATCCTGGTCCTTAAGTCGCTGCTTGAAGGTTTCTTCCACATCTTCCTTATCAATCTGCTGGGCTTCGCCTTCCATCTTATTCAAATGGTCCCTCGCCTCTTCATGGGCAAGCTCCATCATATCAGACTTATCCAGCCAACGAAGCATCTGCGCTCCAACCTCAGTCTCATGCTGAACCGCCTTAAAGCACTCTTCGAAAGCCATATCAAATTTATCAAAATCCGTCTCACTCTTTACCAGAATCATCCTCGCCACATAATAAAACTGTGTCAGCGAGCCCTCACAAAGCCCTTTATCCAGAGCCTCCTGCAGAGTAAGCCATTCGCTTAAGGTAATATTCAAGCCCTTACTCTTACATGTATAGAAAAACTTCGAAAACATAGAGTCCTCCTTTCCGATTCCTCTACTTAATCTCTCGTCTTACAGTCTCCAAATCCTCATCCTTCTTCACAACCACACCAAGAAAAGGAAGATTTGCTCTTAATACATTGGCTGGAATTCCACCAATCTGTAAAGCATTAATCCAGTCAATCAGCTCAGATGTACTTGGCTTCTTACGCATATCACGAAGAGAACGGATATCATAGAATACCTGCATTGCCTGCTTCATCAGGTTCTCCTCTACATTTGGATAATGTACTTTAACAATCTCCTCCATCAGCTCCTGATTCGGGAAATCAATATAATGAAAAATACATCTTCTAAGGAAGGCATCAGGAAGCTCCTTCTCCGCATTCGATGTAATAATAACGATTGGTCTGTGCTTTGCCTTAACTGTACGATGTGTCTCATGAATATAGAACTCCATCTGGTCAAGCTCCCACAAAAGGTCATTCGGGAACTCAAGGTCTGCCTTATCAATCTCATCAATCAAAAGAATTACCTGCTCATCACTGTCAAATGCCTCACCAAGCTTACCAAGCTTGATATATCTGGCGATGTCATCCACGCCCTCTTCACCAAACTGTCCATCATAAAGACGCTGAATGGTATCATATACATATAAGCCTTCCTGTGCTTTAGTCGTAGACTTAATATTCCATATAATCAGCTTCTTACCAAGTGACTTAGCCACAGCCTCTGCAAGCATCGTCTTACCTGTACCTGGCTCTCCCTTGATTAAAAGAGGCTTCTGTAATGCAATCGCAACATTTACACTCGCCATTAATTCTTCACTGGCTACATATTCATTTGTGCTATTAAATGTATTTCCCATAGAATCACCCTTTCTTAGCTCCACAATGAGTCAGGACTCTCAATCTTCTTATCACGAAGCATTAAATCCTTCACTGCTGTACCTGCATCCTTACCCTCGAACAGTACTGCATTTACCTGCTCAATAATTGGAAGTTCTACGTTATACTTCTTTGCAAGTCCCATAGCTGCCTTTGCTGAATATACACCCTCGACAACCATCTTAACCTCAGCCATGGCTTCCTCCATCGTCTTACCCTGACCGATTAAAATACCTGCTCTTCTATTACGCGAATGCATACTCGCACAGGTAACAATCAAGTCACCCATTCCTGATAAGCCTGCAAAGGTCTCAACCTTACCGCCCATAGCGATACCAAGTCTTGAAATCTCTGCAATACCTCTGGTAATCAGAGCTGCCTTTGTATTATCTCCGTAACCAAGACCATCTGCCGCACCTGCTGCCAATGCAATAACATTCTTCAATGCCGCACCAAGCTCGATACCAAGCACATCAGGACTGATATATACACGGAACACCTCACTCATAAAGGTATTCTGAATCAATTCTGCAGTCTGTCTTGTCTTTGCTCCTACTACGATAGTGGTTGGAATTCCTCTTCCTACCTCCTCTGCATGAGAAGGGCCTGATAAAACAGCTACATCCGCTGTCGGAAGCTCATCCTCGATTACCTGTGACAGAGTCATAAGAGTTGCTTCTTCGATACCCTTTGCCACATTTACGATAATCTGACCAGCCTTAATATAATCTCTCATCTCATGTGCAGTTCCCCTTACAAATGGTGAAGGAACTGCCATTACAAGAATCTCCTTATCCTGCATAGCTGACTCCAAATCAGCTGTAAAAATCATGCTGTCAGGAAGCTTCACGCCTGGAAGCTTATCCTTATGCTCACGCTGGGCATTCAGCATAATAATCTCATCCTCAAGCTTTGACCATACGGTCACTTCATGTCCATTATTATAGAGAAGTACAGAAAGTGCAATTCCCCAACTACCTGCTCCTATGACGCCAATCTTTGCCATTTCAATACCTATACCTTTCTACAACGCTCTTACTGTTCGCTTTTCTTAGTAAGATATGTTTTTCTTTCGTTCTTATGTATCAGTCTGTCAATATTTGCTCTGTGTCCCCAGAACGCAAGAGCCGCTAACAACACTGTTAAAATATAAAGCTCATTCAAATATGGCTGACTCATATCAAACCATCCCGTCTGACCAAGCACTACCATCTGAATAATCAATACCACATATACCAAAAGAGAGCCTAATGATACATAATGTGTGATTCCAAAAACCAAACCAAAGGTTATGGCTTCTAATGGAATCAAAATCGGATGAAAGAATGCAATCAGACCTGCTGTACATGCAATTCCCTTTCCACCCTTGAATCCAAGATAGAATGGAAAATTATGTCCCAAAATCGTACCTGCTGCTGCATAAAGAGATAATAAATAAATCATATCCTTATGACTTTCTCCAAACAAAAGTCTGACTGTAAGAATCGCAAGACCACACTTTAATACATCACTAAAGAATACAATTGCGCCTGCCTTCTTACCCAGAACACGAAGCGAATTTGTTGTACCTGCATTGCCGCTCCCATGCTGTCTGATGTCAATACCCTTCATTCTTCCATAAATGTATGCTGTCTGAAATATACCAAAAATGTAGCCAATTACAATACAAATAACGCGTATCATGTTCCTTAGTTGTCCTTTCTCTCTCTTATAATGAACTTCAGAGATGTACCTCTAAATCCAAACGCTTCTCTTATCTTATTCTCCAAGTATCTTACATAAGAGAAGTGCATAAGCTCTTTGTCATTTACGAAAATAACAAATGTTGGCGGCTTAACACCAACCTGTGTCGTATAGAAAATCTTTAATCTCTTACCCTTATCAGAAGGTGGCTGCTGTAATGCCACTGCCTCTGTAACGATTTCATTCACAACACCTGTTGCAATACGAAGCGACTGATTCTCAATTACCATATCAATGGTCTCGAAAAGCTTATTCAAACGCTGTCCTGTCTTTGCTGAAATAAATACCATCTCCGCATAGGTCATGAAGGACAGAATATTTCTAACCTTCTCTGTAAAACGATAAATCGTCTTATCATCCTTCTCAATTGCATCCCACTTATTCACAGCAATAATGATACCCTTGCCTCTGTCGTGCGCGATACCTGCAATCTTCGCATCCTGCTCTGTAACACCTTCCTCGGCGTCAATTACAAGCACCACAACATCAGCACGTTCTACCGCACTGACTGTACGAATAATCATATATCGCTCCAGCTCTTCCTTAATCTTATTCTTACGTCTAAGACCTGCCGTGTCAATAAATACATACTCTCTGCCGTTATTCACAACCTCTGTGTCAATGGCATCTCTGGTCGTACCTGCAATATCGGATACGATTACTCGATTCTCTCCACAAAGCTTATTAATAATAGAAGACTTACCTACATTAGGCTTACCAACGATGGCAACGCGTGGTCTCTCATCCTCTTCAACGTCCATAGCTTCCTTATCAAACAAAGAAGTTACAGTATCCAGCATCTCACCAATACCAAGTCGGTTTGCTGCTGAAATCGGCACTGGGTCACCAATACCAAGATTATAAAACTCATAGACATCAGCCTCGAACTTTGCAAAGCTGTCTACCTTATTAACAACAAGAACAACAGGCTTATGACTTCTTCTGAGCATATCTGCAACCTTTGCATCTGCATCAACAAGTCCCTGCTTCACATCTACAAGGAAAATAATGACATCGGCTGTTGCAATCGCAATCTCAGCCTGCTCACGCATCTGTGATAAAATGATGTCATTACTGTCAGGCTCAATACCACCTGTATCAACAATGGTAAAATTCCAGTCAAGCCATGACACATCAGCATATATTCTATCTCTTGTAATACCAGGTGTATCCTTTACAATAGAAATCTTCTCACCTGCAAGCGAATTAAACAACGTAGATTTACCAACATTAGGGCGGCCAACCACCGCTACAATCGGTTTCTTATTACTCTTTCCCATTTATCTGCTCCATTTCTGTGACTAGGCATACACGCCTATTCATTAATTTATTATTGCTTCTATAAAATCCCGACCGCTTGATTTTACAATATCTATCGATACTTGTAAAGTTTTTTCAAGCTCCTCCACAGTCATATCATCAAGGAATACTGTCTCGCCGCTTCGCAGTACATTCTGTGGTAAAAGCACCTTATCCCCCAACTCTTTATCCTTAAGCTGTGCCAAAATATCCTGTCCTGTTAAGAGACCTGATACAGTAATCAGCTCGCCAAAGAAATCATTTCTAATAGGAAATACCTGTATCGTCAGCTCAGGATACATTTCCATCATCCTGTCTGCCATTTCCTTAATAAAGCGATATGCAAGACGTCCTGTTACTAATGAAACGGTTCTCCTGCCCTCCTTATATGGAAGCTTCTGTGCAAGTGCTTCCTCAAACTCATTCATCAGAAGACGAAGCATTCCCACGCCATTCTCAAGCTGCAAATAGCCATCGTAGGTCTCTTCATATGGCATATCCTCCTCGGCAAGGATATACCACTCATCACTCGCATGTATAAAATGCAGACCATACTCAGGATAAAGCTTTTCCTGCCAACGATGAATCACATCAAGCACCGCCTTTGCGTCCTCCTTGGTAAATGGCTCTAACGGATACAAGCCCTCACGATACTTCGATAAACCAACAGGCACAACAGAAACACTCTCAAGTGTTGGTAGAAACTGTGACAAATCTCTGATGCTTCTCTCTAACTCCTCGCCATCATTCACACCCTTGCACAATACAATCTGTCCGTTCATCGTAATGCCTGCCCTTGCAAGCTTCCATGCCTTCTCCAAAGCCTGTCCTGCGAAACGGTTATTCAGCATCTTGCAACGAAGCTCAGGATTCGTCGTCTGGAAGGACACATTAATTGGTGACAAATGATACTTTATAATTCTATCCACATCATCATCGGACATATTCGTCAATGTCACATAATTTCCCTGTAAAAATGAGAGTCTTGAATCATCATCCTTAAAATACAAGGTCTCTCTCATGCCCTTTGGCATCTGGTCAATAAAGCAAAAGATACACTTGTTATGGCAGGAACGGTAATCATCCATCAAACCATTCTCAAAACAGATTCCCAAATCCTCATCATATTCCTTATCTATCTCTAAAAGCCACTCTTCACCCGAAGGCTTGCGAATCAGCACCTCTATATACTCATCCTGAGTATAATACTGATAATCAAAAATATCCTCTATACGATTACCGTTAATCTCCAGCAAAACATCGCCAACCTCAATCTCAAGCTCCTCTGCAATGCTGCCTGACTCCACCTTATCTATGATATGTTCTACGTTTTTTTTCATTCTATTTGTTCCTCTCGCAAATGACGTTCACACGCGCCTCCTTATTCGCAAAGACGCGACCGCTATTATAATAATACCCGAAATTGCTTGACGTGTCACTATCTGAATGTTATAAAATAATAGATAGTGTGGGGAAGTAAGTCTTCCCTTATTTTTTGGAAAGGTTGATTAAAAATGCCAAATTTACAGGAATTAAGAAATGCTATGCCTGTTGCTCCATTAAAGCTTGTTGCTTTACAGAGTGCTGCAGAGCTTGGCCAGAGAGTAAATGAATATCTTGTTGATTTTCGCAAGAGCGTAGACAATGTCTATATTAACGACCCTGCATTTCAGGGCTATCAAGAGAACGACTACATGTTGAAGTTCTCTACCCCACGTTTCCAGAGTGGTGAGGGCAAGGCTGTTTTAAATGAAACTGTACGCGGAAAGGATTTATTTATCCTTGTAGACGTTACCAATCATAGTCTTACCTATAAGATGAACGGATATGTAAATCATATGTCACCTGATGACCATTATCAGGAGTTAAAGCGTGTGATTGCTGCCGCAACAGGAAAGGCTCACCGAATCAACGTAATCATGCCTTTCTTATACGAAGGCCGTCAGCACAGAAGAACAGGCCGCGAGTCTTTGGACTGTGCATATGCTTTTGAAGAGTTAACAGAGATGGGTGTATCGAACTTCATTACCTTTGATGCACATGATCCTCGTATTCAGAATGCTGCTCCATTAAGCGGCTTCGATAACTTTACTCCTCATTATCAGTTTGCAAAGGCTCTGCTTGAGCGCGAGGAGAACCTGATTATTGATAAAGACCATACAATTGTAATTTCACCTGATGAAGGTGCTCTTGACAGAGCAATTTACTTCTCTAACGTTTTAGGTGCAGACACAGGTATGTTCTACAAGCGCCGTGACTACTCTACAGTTGTAAATGGTAAGAATCCAATTGTAGCTCATGAGTTCCTTGGAAATGACATTACAGGCAAGGACATTATCATCATCGATGATATGATTTCATCAGGTGATAGTATGATTGATACCTCTAAGCAGCTTAAGGCAAAGGGTGCTAAGCGCGTATTTATCTGTACAACCTTTGGTCTCTTTACAAACGGACTTGCTTCTTTTGACAAGGCTTATGAAGAGGGTGTATTCGACAGAGTCATCACCACAAACCTTGCATATCGTCCACCAGAGTTAATGACTAAGCCTTACTATATCGAAGCTGATATGTGTAAGTTCATGGCTTCTATCATTGACTTTATGAACCATGACTTATCAATGGAGAATGTTTCTACTCCAACAGGTAAGATTCAGAAGATTCTTGAATTATATAAAGCATAAAAAATGCAGCCGTTATAGCGTTATAGCGGCTGCATTTTTATTATAATGTAATTTTATTAAAGCTCTTCTTACCCTTCTTAACGATGAACTCTTCTGCAAAAGCATCCTTTGTGTAAGCAGTCTTTGCATCTGTTACCTTCTCGCCATTTACAGTAACACCGCCCTGCTCTACGGCACGTCTTGCCTCTGCACGAGATGCAGTCATACCAGCCTTTACAAGGATTGCAAGGATATCAACACTTCCATCTCTGAAGTCCTCATCTGTAAGCTGTGTTGCAGGCATATTCTCAAGGTTACCGCCACCAGCAAATAATGCCTTAGATGCTTCCTGAGCCTTTGCTGCCTCCTCTTCTCCGTGAACAAGCTTTGTTAACTCAAATGCAAGGATTTCCTTTGCCTTATTAAGCTCGCTGCCTTCCCAGCTCTCCATCTTCTCGATTTCCTCTAATGAAAGGAAGGTTAGCATCTTAATACACTTAATAACGTCTGCATCTGATACATTTCTCCAGTACTGGAAGAACTCGTATGGTGAAGTCTTCTCAGCATCAAGCCATACAGCACCAGACTCTGTCTTACCCATCTTCTTACCCTCTGAGTTCAGAAGTAAGTTGATTGTCATAGCGTATGCGTCCTTACCAAGCTTACGACGGATTAACTCTGTACCGCCAAGCATATTGCTCCACTGGTCATCTCCACCAAACTGCATATTACAGCCATACTTCTGGAATAATGTGTAGAAGTCAAAGCTCTGCATAATCATGTAGTTAAACTCAAGGAATGTTAAACCCTTCTCCATACGCTGCTTGTAGCACTCAGCTGCTAACATACGATTAACAGAGAAATGAGGTCCAACCTCACGCAATAAATCCATGTAATTCAAATCAAGAATCCAGTCCGCATTATTAACGAGCATCGCCTTATCCTCGCCAAACTCGATAAATCTGCTCATCTGCTTCTTGAAACACTCTACATTGTGCTGGATAGTCTCCTTAGTCATCATCTTACGCATGTCTGTCTTACCAGATGGGTCACCAATCATAGCTGTACCGCCACCAATTAAAGCGATTGGCTTATTACCTGCCATCTGTAAACGCTTCATAAGACAAAGTGCCATGAAATGACCTACATGTAAGCTGTCTGCTGTTGGGTCAAAGCCAATGTAAAATGTAGCCTTTCCATTGTTAATTAACTCCTTGATTTCGTCTTCGTCTGTTACCTGTGCGATTAATCCGCGGGCAACTAATTCTTCATATAATGTCATATTCTCCTCTTTCTGTGTTGTCTACTGCCCAACACCAGCAAATAATAGAAAAACGCACGAGTGCGCATCCCAGCGGGGCAATATTTTGTGTTTTACACAAAATAAAAAGCCCCACCCTTTATCTGTTACGTTAAAGGACGAGGTTAATACCCGTGTTACCACCTTTATTTACATACGGCTCACACCATATGCCTTAGTAAGTACGACTCCCATCAAAAACTCAAACAGGAATGATACTCTCCCGATATAACGTTCGGGCTTCCGTCACAGCCTACTTCTCACATTAAGATAAAAGGATTTCGGTGTGCAGCTCCAAGAGGTATTCATATCCAGCTTCCCTTGCGCCTCTCATCAAACGGCTGCTTTCTGTAAGTTTCCCTGAATACTACTTATTCTTTTCATCGCATTTACTTTCAAATTTATAATAATAAATTATAGTAACCTATTTTTTATTTGTCAAGCATCAAAAATGCACCAAGATTACCGCGTCTGCCATGACTTGCCCTATGGCTGAATAAAAGCTCACTGTTACAACAGGTACATACATCCGTAATCTCAATCTGTGCATCAGGTACCCCTGCCTCACGGAATACCATGTAATTAGCAAACCAAAGATTCAACTGATATTTACCATTAGGTTTTTCATAAAACAAACTGTCTCCTAAGCCTCTCTTTGAAAATTCCTCTATATAGTCAGCAGCATTCATAAACGCCTTGTCAAACTCCTGCGCCACATCCTCACTGACCTCGTAGCAATCCTGACAAATAGACGGTCCTATAGCAACCCTCACATCACAAGGCTTTGTTCCATATGCCTTTGCCATCTCCTCTAAAGTCACTGCACCAATCCTCTGTACAGTTCCTCGCCATCCAGAATGAGATAATCCAATCGCTTTATTCGCCGTATCTACCATATATAGCGGTACACAGTCCGCATAAAAGGTTGCCAGCGCAATCCCCCTCTCATTGGTAATCAGACCATCCACATCCGTGTAATCTCTAGGTAATACGACACCCTTTCCTTTGTCTGCCGCCGTTACTCTCCTGACATTTGCCGTGTGCGTCTGGTCAGAGCAAACGATATCCTCTACTTTACAGCCAAGCGTCGCTGCAACACGCCTGTAATTCTCATCCACGCAAGCCTTGTCATCGCCCCTTGTGTAGCTGAGATTCAGGCTTGTAAATTCGCCACCGCTGACGCCGCCTAATCTTGTTGTGAAGAGATGCTTCACGATGCCTGTCTGCTCCAAGCCTGGAAATACTAAATAAGGAATCAAGCTTTCATCATCTTCTTGCGCATTTTCAAATATCAACGTTTGCTCTTTTCCTTTTATCTTCCAATTTATATTCATGTTTTCTATCCTTTTCTTCATTCATAGATTTCGCACGAATCTATTTCCAGATTATTTCAATCTATAATTAGTTCTAAAATTAATATCTGTGTGCAAACGCATTGGGATACCACATTACCTCATCTTTGCTGCATGCCACCACATCATATCGAATCGGCGCAAATTCGCCCAAGCCATGCTTCATTCTGTAAAAATCCGCCACTCGGCATATAGTCTTCTGCTTTGCAAGGGTAACAGCCTCAGAAGGTGCTCCCTTTTGCTCAGAACTTCGATATTTAACCTCGACAAATACAGTATATTCGC
Source organism: Lachnospiraceae bacterium (assembly GCA_017467805.1). Taxonomy (GTDB): domain Bacteria; phylum Bacillota; class Clostridia; order Lachnospirales; family Lachnospiraceae; genus COE1. The sequence goes on along the minus strand of JAFUKJ010000116.1, from coordinate 11,679 downwards.
CATCCTTTGCAATAATATCAATCTCGCCCTTACGGCTTCTAAAATTACGCTCTAAAATCTGCATTCCCTGCTGTTCCAAGTACGCAACAGCCCGCTCCTCATATTCTGCACCAATCGTTCTGTTATTCTGCATGTGTTCATGCCTCTCTTATCTAACTGTCTGCTTTATTTCTTCTTATGTGCCTGCTCCATCTTAGCCTTCAGCTTATCCATACTATCCACAAACACCAGAATCTCCGCCACAACCTCATACAGCTCTGGTGGTATCATCTCTCCAATCTCAAGCTTGGCAAGTGTTCCTGCCAGCTTATCATCTCTGTGAATCGGAATATCTGATTCCTTGGCTTTATCAATGATTTTCTCCGCCAAGACACCATGACCGATTGCAATTACCTTCGGAGCCTGGTCCTCAGGATTATATTCAAGAGCCACCGCCTGCTTTGGCTTTTGTCTCTTATCTGATTCACTTACCATTCAGTCTCGCCCCTTTCCCACATGCGCACACCTAGGTTCTCATATCAAATGCCTGATACATCAAAGGAACCGTCGTACCCGCCATTTGTTCTTCCACATAATCTATCACCGACTTCTCCTCTGTACCTATCTCACAGCTTGTATAACAGGTATAGCCCTTATCCTTCAAACGCTGCGTTAACGCTTCCATATGAGGCTCTAAAAAGTTCAAAAGCTCCTCCTGCACTGCAAATCGTGTTGTCACCTGACTGGTCTCCAATTGCATTGCAACGTGTACATCCAGCTTTCCAAGATGCTCCATATCTAAATGCAATAATGCCGTCACTGTGCCATCTCGTTTTGCAAGATTCCTCTTATTTGTAAATACATACAATTCTCCATTCGCATTATTCTCTGATAGTTTTAGAGGTAATTGCACATACTGAAACACTTGATTTAGCTGATTCATGAATTCAATATTCTGTTGAACATTCTGCGCACTTCTAGCTGGTATGGACGTTTCCTGAGTTGCTTCACTCATTAATTTTGCAAGCTCACTGCTCTGCTGATACAGCCGCTTGTAAAAATGCTCTGTCTTATCCTCCATAATTTCATCTGGCGTAAGACTCCACTGGCTCTCCATCTCACCCTGCAAACGGTTTCGAAAGCTCTCTGTCGAAAACAGCTTTTCTCTCACTTCTCTTGCAAATTCGTCACCTAACTCTGTAGCTGAAAGCTTTGCCTGAAGCAAATTCTGCAAATCCTGCAACATTAGCTTATTCTCCTTCAATGCATTACTTAGTGTATCAGCTACCTGCTGCGGATTCATCCGACTCGCATCTCCTAACAAAGTCTGTAATTGTTCAGATGTCCCCTGCGTCGGTCCTGTTTGACTCACTAACTCATTATTACTTCCATCGTTTACAATTTGTAGCATTTTCTCCATAAACTGCACACTGTCTGTCAGCTTTTGCGTCGGTATCGTCTGTGGAATATCTCCTGCAATAGTTGTCTTGTCATTCACCATATTCTCTGTCGTCATCACCTGATTGGCACTTGGTATTCCCTGCTCATTGACAGGCAATGCCGCCCCATTAGCTGCTCCCTGCACATTTACACTCTGCATAGGCAAAGTCTGAGGTACATCCTTACCCGCTGCCCCCTGTAATGCCTCGTATACCTGAAATACCTCATCAGCCATATCCTGTATTGCCACCGTCAGACTATGCTGCAAACCTTCATACTTCTGATACTGTGCAAGGCTTTCAGGAGTTACCTTTAACTGTATTCGGTTCATCTGCATCAGCTGCTCCATAGATGCCTTCGGTGTGGCAAGCATCTGACGATACAGCTTCCCTACCGACTCCTTATGGATTGGAAGACCATTCTCTATCATTTTCGCGATTAACTGCATATTCTTATCATTCACAGGTATTCCCGCTGCCTTCAGTGCCGCCTCGCCTACCCTCTGCTGATATGCATTCTGATAAAGAGGCTTAAGCACCAGCTTATCCCCTGTATTTGACTGCACCTGAAAATTCAGTATCTGCCCTAGGGCAAGCTGCACATCATGCTCCAGTCTTGCCTGCATATACTGCCCATTTCCAAGATATAGCTGTACCTCCTCGCCACTAACCGCAGTAATCTCGCCTTTGAAGACATCTCCCTGCTTCAACTGACTCAAATCCACTGTCGTAACATTTGACTGATAGCTGACACCTCTGCTTATCGGGTGTCCCATACCTGATAAATGTCCAAATCCGTCCATCGCATCACCTTCTTCCCCTACTTACTCTCCCACACAATTAAATAAAGTTTCCTATAAAACTTCTTCTATGAATCGGCGATGGTCCAATTGTCTTAATCGCCTCAATATGCACAGCTGCACCATAACCCTTATTGGATGCAAACTGATACTCAGGATAGAGCTTATCATACTCCTCCATCATTCTGTCTCTTGTTACCTTCGCAACAATACTTGCCGCCGCAATAGATACACTTTTTGCATCTCCCTTTATAATCGGAACCTGCTGAATATCTACCTGTGGTATGGTAACCGCATCATTTAATAATATATCGGGCTTCACAGGCAATTTGCTGATAGCTTCACGCATCGCTTCATAGGTTGCCTGCAAAATATTGATTTCATCAATTCTCTCATGAGAAACGCAGCCAATTCCAACACCTACGGCTTCTTTCATAATAATATCGTATAATTCTTCTCTTTTCTTTGCTGTCAACTGCTTAGAGTCATTCAAATACAATATTTTACAATCCTTTGGCAAAATTACCGCACACGCCACAACAGGACCTGCCAGCGGACCTCTGCCTACCTCATCAATACCGCAAACATAGCCTAAGTGTTCGTATTCCTTCTCAAAGCGTTTCATCTCCTCAGTACGCGCAATTTCCTTTTCCAAAGCCTCAATTGATTTCTTGGCCTTTGCTACAAGAGTCTGCACGCCTGCTCTTTCGTCATTTTTATATGTCTGCACAAAAAGAGGCAGCTCTTTTTCAGTTGCTGCCATCAATTCCTTCTTAATCTCCCCTATCTTCTTCTCCATAATGGTACATTGTCCTTTCTAATTGTTATCTAAGAACTTAAAATCCTCCAATGGCCAAATACGAAGCCATGCCTTACCGATAATATCCTCTCGCTTAATATTTCCGACATCTGCACTTCGGCTATCCGAACTATTATTACGATTATCTCCCAACACAAAGTATTCATCCTCGCCTAATGTAACGGGGTCAATCGCCAAACCTGGATATTGAATAATCTCCTTACCATAGGACTCTACCAATAATTCCTCAGTATCCTCGCCAGGCTCTGTGATATAAATATTTCCTTCTAAATCAATTCGCACCGTTTCTCCAGGCATTCCGATAATTCGCTTGATATAGTATGTATCCGTCTTATACTGATATGGGAATACAATAATATCAAATCTCTCAGGGTCAGAAAAGCGATAGCTAATCTTATCTACAATCAAAGTATCCTCATCATATAGTGTACACTCCATACTTGCACCCTTTACCTGCGTTCTCTGTCCTACATAGGTAATAATCAAATACGCCACACAAAGTGCCACCAATAAATAGATACTTGTACTTAAAATTTCCTTTAATATATTCTTCATAACGTCTCCAATGTTATTCTGCCTAATCTTCCGTTTCTAAAATCTTCAATTAAAATAGATGAAGCCTTCATAATATCAGGCTCCTCGCCCTTTAAAAAGCAATGTCTGCTGATGCTGATATCACGTAATACCTGATACGGGTCATCTGCCAGATCAATCTCATAACGACTCTTTAAAAGCTCAGGATAGCTCTCCTTCAAAAGCTTAATCAACTCATACGCAAGTTCATCCTGATGTAAAATCTCATCATTAATAGAACCAATCAGCGCAAGCTTCAAGCCCACCAACTGGTCTTCAAACTTTGGCCACAAAATACCTGGTGTGTCCAACAACTCCAAGCTCTTATTCAGGCGTATCCACTGCTTACCCTTTGTAACACCTGGCTTATTACCAGTCTTTGCACATGCCTTTCCCGCAAATGAGTTAATAAATGTAGACTTTCCAACATTCGGAATACCTACTACCATCGCTCGCACAGGGCGGTTAATAATACCGCGTCTTCTGTCTCGCTCAATCTTCTCCTTACAAGCCTCCTGTACCACGCCATTAATCGCCTTGATACCGCTTCCCGTCTTAGAATTAATCTCTACCACATGAAAGCCCTTCGCCTGAAAGTACTCCATCCACTGCTTATTCTGTCTTGGGTCCGCCAAATCTGACTTATTCAGCAAAATCAATCTGGCTTTATTCTTTCCCAATTCATCTATGTCAGGATTCCTGCTACTGAGCGGAATTCTTGCATCCACCAGTTCAATCACAAGGTCAATGAGCTTGATGTCTTCCTGCATCATTCTCTTCGCCTTGGTCATATGCCCTGGGTACCACTGATAATTCGCCATACTTCAACTCCTATTCTACAAATCCCACACCGCTGTCTTCCTTCGCAGTATGGAACCATGCCTTACCAATAATATATTCCTTTTTCACATTACCAATGTTGGCATTCCTACTATCTTCACTATTATTACAATTATCGCCTATTACAAAATATTCATCATCGCCAAGCATAAGCTCGCTCTCCAAAATCCCCGCCTCGGCAATCTTATCATTAAAATAATCATCCTGTATCGCACCATTCACATACAGAACACCATTCTTAATCACCAAAGTATCTCCTGGTGTACCAACCACTCGCTTCACATAGTAATGTGTCTTCTCATTACCATTAGGCAAAAATACAACTACATCTCCAACCTTAGGCTTGGAAACCTTGTAAATTACCTGATTGATATAAATCTCCTGTCCATTATATAAACCAGGCTCCATGGATGAACCAATCACCGTGGTCTTAATTCCTGCACAATATACAAGCACCACCGCCAGCAAAGCAGACGCAAAGATACTGAATATCCATCCAAATATCTCATTAATCAGTGCCATGTTTAATTTCTTTTTCTTCTGATAAAAGGTTAATCCTTTTCTTCTAGCCATATATAAATCCTTAAATATACTTCTTATTCTTTTTATCACTCTAACTGCGCCGTTTGGCAACGAACACACATATAACAATAGTATAACGCAATTATGTGTTCGATTCAAGGGTGCTTTCTTAGAATCGCAAAAAAGCGGAGCCAATGGCTCCGCCTTTAATCACGATTTCTCAGATTAAATTATCTAACTAACTCTTTAACCTTAGCAGCCTTACCAACACGGTCTCTTAAGTAGTTAAGCTTAGCTCTTCTAACTTTACCCTTTCTAACAACCTCTACCTTCTCTACGTTAGGTGAGTGCATTGGCCATGTCTTCTCAACGCCAACACCGTTAGAAAGCTTTCTAACTGTGAAAGTCTCTCTGTTGCTTCCACCCTGGATCTTTAATACAGTACCCTCGAATACCTGAATTCTCTCGCGGTTACCTTCCTTAATCTTACCGTAAACCTTTACAGTATCTCCAACGTTGAATGCATCAACTGTCTCTTTTAACTGAGCCTGCTCAATTTCTCTAATAATTTCGTTCATGTTTGCCTCCTTAATTCACTCGACGTTCTTAATACACTTAGTACCAGAGGACCATCTCTTTTATTCGCAACATTAATAATTTACCACAGTTTGTCAGATAATGCAATCATTATTTTAACGAGTCTCGCAACTTTTTACATGGTTCCACATATTAAGATATGACAACAGCATCGGTGTCACAAATGTTACCACAATCGGATATACTAAATTTACCCAGCTCCACTCCTTGCCGATTAGCAAGCTCATCACACTCTGCACAATCATAGCTATTGTACAGATTTTTATCGAAAACTGCAATACATATTCCATCTTTACACAAACCCACACTTTCCCATCTATCGGCAAATGCATCAATTTCTTATATACACTCGCTGTCACGCTCACATTATCATCACTCGTTATAACAGAAGCTCGAAATCCAAAAAGCGTTGGAAAGCAACCAAATAATGCAACAATCCACATAATCCCTGGCATGTCTTCCTGTATCGCCTGATAAGGAACCATCATAAATATAATAACAATAATTCCAAACAACCATTTCAAAAAATCTGGATACATCGCAGTATAGGTTACCAGTTCCTTATCAAAAGCATATAGCTTCTCTCTCTGCGAGTTAATATGTAATGCTTTCTCTTCATCAAAGCATCTATTAATCAGCTTTGTCATCATATCCTTAACCATACATTTCACCTTCCTAGACCTCTGGGAAATTCTCGTAGAACTCCACCATTTTACCATTCTCCATGACACCAATATAGTCCATCTTCTTATCCAACTCTTCCTCGATATGCGTCACCATCAGTACAGACACCTCCTCATCCAATACCTCATGCATCAGTCGAAAGAAATCAATACGAAATACAGGGTCCATACCTGCTGTTACCTCATCCAACAGATATAGTACAGGTTTATGTGCCATGGCAAATGCCAATTGAAAACGCATCCTCTCACCACGTGACATATTGCGCAGCGTCTTTGAAGGTGCAAGCTCCATCTTCTGCAACGCCTGATAGAAGATTTTCATATCAAAATTCTCATATAAGCTTCCCAAAAGCTCTGCATTCTGCTTCGCTGTTCTCGCCTCTAAAAAGCTATTATCCTCCGATACCCACGCTATCTTCTCTCTAAGCCTGGTATGATTGGTATGTATCTCTTCTCCATTAATCAGAATCTCGCCCTCATACTGCTTATTAGGGTTCATAATATAATCTACAAGAGTTGTCTTACCCGCACCATTGACACCTGATACGCCCAACATAAACCCCTTAGGAAGTGCAAAGCTGACATCCTCTAATACAAACTTTTTCTTTCCAAATCTCTTCTGAATTCCACTTACATGTCGAAACTCCAGTAACGGTACTTCCTCACTCATTATATTCTCCATCTTTTTGTCTAAGCCTTTCTACTCATTCTCTCATAACGCCCACAGTCTAATATAACGTCTCTATCATTTCGCAGATTTCTTCCTTTGTAAGCCCTGCCTGTTTTGCTTCCTCTATCACTTCACTCAAATGCTTCTCCAATACCATAAGCTGCTTCTCCTTTAAGTAATCTGTATTGTATTCGCAAACATAAAAACCTTTATTGCTGACTGAGCGAATCAAGCCTTCCTTTTCTAATTCCTCATAGGCACGCTTTGTTGTAATCACACTGACCCCCAGCTCACCTGCCAATCCTCTGATAGACGGCAGTGCCTCACCTGCAGTCAGCTTTCCTGTCACAATCGCATTTTTCAATTGATTGACAATCTGCTCATAAATTGCCAGTGTGCCTTGAGGCTGTATCACAATGTTCATCATACTGCCTTAACCCCTTTCTTCTCTTGATTCCTATCTATATTTTCAAAATCCGCCATCACATCAAACAGCTTTTTCTTATACGGCAGCAGCTTTTTCACAAGCAAAAGCTGTATCGCCAAAAGGATGCCCCATGTAATCATCATCCTTTCCATTAGGCTGTCTCTTTCCGAAGCATAATAATACAACAAAATCATTTCAGCAAATAAACCAAGAAACATCTGTATTATAAAAATCCCAACACCCTTTAGCTCCGCCATATTTGTTCCTGTCGTTATACCTGCGTATACCGTGCCACATGACATCAAAAGATTCTGCACGATAATCAAAATACCAAAAAGCCATGTTTCTGGCTGTAATATTGCTCTCACTACAACTACCATAATCAGCAACACATTCGGAAACCAAAATCTGATATTCCAGATGCTCATAAGATAGCTTCTTCTATCCATTTCCGACATCGGTCCCATAAACATCAGCTTCGGCAGACGAACACTGCTATACATCATGCTCCACGCAGTCCACACCATCGGGATAGCAGCAAGCAAATAAAGGAAGTACTCCTTATCTTTCAAATCCATAAATACTGCTGGGAACGTAGTCAAAACATACAGATAGATAATAGAGCCACTTATTATCTCCTTCCACTGCTTCTTTATTCTTTGCCATTTGAATTCTCTAAAATAGCTTATCCATGCTAATTTATTGATATCTACCATACTGACTTAACCTCTTTCTTCTCCTCTACCACATACCATCTTTCATAGTTTGCCAGCTTATCAAAGTACTGATTCTTACGGGAATAAATTTTATGAAGACAGAATAACTGAATCACCACACTAACTCCAAGAAAAATCAAAGATACGTTATCCATGATTGCGCTCGAGCAGGCAGCTCCCAAAATAAAGAACTCTCCCAAAAGCCCTATCACCATCGTGAGGATTGCCCATAACACATTCCCTTCAGTCTGTAATTCCTTTACATATTTCGTTTTCTCTACCTTATAAAAAAGTGACATTCCCATCGTGGAAAGAATATTCTGAATCAACAATATCCCTCCCCAAGCTATATTCGTTTTCCCAAAAATCAGCACAACTGTAATTGCCACTCCCATAACCAGATTTGGAATCACTATCTTTAATCTCAGCACCTTCTCCATATACTCTCTACGCTCCACCTGTGTCAATGGCGTCAGATACATCTGCTTTGGAAGCTGTATCTCTACACATAGCGATGAAAACAACGCAAATATCAAGGGAATGGCTAAAATATAATAGTACAATCTCGATTCGCCTTCCAAATCCAAAATATTAAGAGGCCAAATCGTAAGCATCTGCGTTATAACTACAATTACTCCTGATAATTCGCCCATCCTTTTCCATGCGTTCTTCCACCTCAAAGCATTCCAATAATCCTGCCATACTAATCTATTCATATCTGTCATACTTCTTATCCTTCCTAGTAACTTCCCACGTCATAGGTAACCTCATAATTCGTCACATAAGCGATTAATATCTTTTTATAAGTCATAAGCTTATACAACAGTGGAAGTTCCAACAAAATAACAATCCCTATAAACACTGCTAATCTTACCACTCCAAGTGTTCCATAATCTACCACTGTCATAGTCGCGAATATATGAACAATGATACTAATTATCGCAAAAAATATTCCATACACTCCATATGCCTTTTCTTGTGCCTTTTCCCATTGACCTGCATTCTTACTCCTGTAAAAAACGAGTCCTTCTGAAAGCAGTACTAAATGTACAATAAAGAAAATAGCAGTCCATATATCCATTCCAGCAAACAATCCTACTATCATCCAGATTACATTTGGAACCAATACTGCCAGTCTCCATTTCTTTTTCACAAATTCTCTACGCTCATCCTCTGTCATTGGAGACATATATAACACCTTCGGAAGTGCAATTGAAGTAAGTGGCATTGCAATACAAGCAAACACAAACGGTAATATTACTCCCCATGCCCTCAACATATTATGCACAAGTTCTTCACGTCCCACTGTACTCTCACTAATATAATCTAGAATCGTAACAAAACACATTATGACACACACAAAAGCAAAGCTTTTATTCTCCTTAAAATACGCCTTTACATTGCTCCATGCAAATCCCTTCCAATAATCTAGCCAAACCAATTTATTTATATCCGTCATACTTCTTATCCTTCCTGCCGACTTCCCTCTATTAATAACTCCTCATAATTCATCATGCATGTAATTAACTTCTTTTTATAAGTCATAAGTTTTATAAGCAAAGGCAGCTCCAATAACAATATCACACCAAGAAATGTTCCTAACCAAGCTACACCAATTGTACCGTCCTCTACAAGAACTACTGAAGCAATGATCTGCACTAGCATTGCTATCATAGCGCAAAATACCGTATATACAGAAAATGCCTTTCCCAAAGCTAATTCAAATCTGTCTGAATGCTTATTTCGGTAGAAAATAGCTCCTTCCGACATTATCCAAAAATGAAGTGTAAGAAAAACAAGTGATATAGCATCGACTCCACACACAACTCCAAGTAAAATCCATACCAAATTAAATAGATTAGGTACCAGTACCGCAAGTCTCCACTTCTTCTCAACATATTCTTTTCTCTCTTCCTCTGTCAAAGGCGCCATATACAATACCTTAGGAAGCATCATGTCTGTCAAAGCAAGCGACCAAAACAAGAATAATGTTGGTAACCCACATCCAATAGCTCTTGCGATAGTCTCCAGCACACTACCGACACCCATAGATTCAGCTTGGGGAAGCAGTGCTATCCCTACAAATACCACACTTAACGCGCTCATCTTATTGCGATGAAAATATGCCTTTATATTACTCCAAGAAAATCCCTTCCAATAATCCTGCCAAACCAATTTATTCATACTTTCTACCTTAGTCCTCTATCTTCTTTACTTTCTCTTCTTTTTCTTTCTCTTTGTCTGATAATACATAAACTCTTCTATCGTTGGTATCGTTACTGTCAACGCAAGCTCATAATGTCTATAGCCATGATGTCTCACTAATGCTCTGGTGGAAAGCTCTCGCTGCTCCATATATATGACATCATCTTTGAGAAGTCTAATCTTATACGCTTCTCCCGTTACCATGCGGTAGCTCTGGCGGAAAGTCTCGATATCCGTTGCCACCAATGCCTTACCATCCTCAAGATAAAGCAGATAATCCGCAATCTTATCCAAATCATCCGTCAAATGAGTTGCCAGGATAACACTTCTCGTTCCATCTGCGATAAATTCCTTGATTACCTCAAAGAACTCCTTACGAAAGCTTGGGTCAAAGTTTGCTGTCGGCTCGTCTAAGATAAGAAGTCTCGGTTGATGCGACAATGCAAATGCAAAGGAAAACTTTAATTTCTCGCCCTTTGACAATGCCTTGTATTTCTTCTTTGCATCCAGCTTGAATCTCTCTATGTACTGAAGCAAAAGTGTCTCTTCATAATTCTTATAATACTTTCCATAGAAGTTACCATTTTCTTTCAGGCTAAATTCCCCTTCAAACAGTTCATCTACCAGAACCGCTCCCAAAAGCTCCTTGATTTCTCTCTCATTCTCCTGATAGTTCATACCCGCTACTCTGACCGCTCCCACCTGCGGCTTATATAAACCAAGGATGATATTCAAAAGCGATGTCTTACCTGCACCATTCGGTCCAACAAGCCCCATCACGAATCCTTCAGGAAGCCCGAATGAAATATTATCTAAATCAAAAATGCCTATTCTCTTACTTACGTTCTCTAATTCTAAAATCATGTTCTTCTTCCTCTTTCTTCTTGATGTATTATACCTGATTATGCTTCTTCATATATCTTCTCTTACTATCTAAGAATGCATAAAACATAAGTACACCCCCCACAATCATAAGTGTACTTCCAAAAATACCTTCGCCTGCCTTTAACTGAACTGCCAAATCTCCTAAAGCAGCAATTACAACGATACCAGAAGCTACAAATCCTACGTTAAACACTCTATTATCTTTTTTCATATTTACCTCTTCTACATTCTTCTCACTCATCTAAATTTCTCCTTCACTAATTCACTCTAATCTTCTTTGGCTCATCAGCCTTCAACTCTACATATCCACATTCTGGACATACATAGCAACTCACCGTACTATCCTTTGCCATTTCAAACATTCCCTTTTTCTTACTTCTAAGAAACAATCCTGTTCCATATGCATCTCCACAAAGCTTTGCATTAAACATTTCTTCCTTACATCTTAAACACTCCATAGCAGCTCCACCTCTCTCAATTTATGTTATGTCAAACGTGCATATTCTGTATATGTGTATATATA
>JAFUKJ010000115.1 GCA_017467805.1 Lachnospiraceae bacterium | reverse complement strand
TATACAAAGAATGTATACACAGGAAGCTTTGAGCTTACAAGAACATGTGCAGTAAATGAGATTGGTAACGTTGGTTTATTCACAAATCAGTTAACAAATGTAATGGTACTTGTTCAGAAATAAGTAATTTAAGGGCGTGTCTTGAGGACGCGCCCTTTTCATCTATTAGAACTACTCTGTTTCTATAAAATAAAATTTATTGTCAGGGTCGATTTTATAGAGCTGATTCTGGGCATAGGCTCGACTGAAATTATAGGTTCTCCAGCTCATATCCTCAGTTGCAAATTGAACCTGATAAATGTACTTTTTGTAAAAGCTTTCCCAGCCTAATTCCTCACATTTGTCAAGAAATTCCTCGCTGTATATGAACGGTGCGGTATCTAAGGAGAGAGTATAAATTAAATACTCTTGGTCAAGGTCTTGAATGCTTTCTGCCTGCGTAACATTGTATCTGGCAATCCAGTAATCAGGATGACTGGCACTAAGCAGGAGATATCCTACCGTAGTAATCGTCAGGAAAAAACGGAATAGTGGAAATTGACGATGATATATATAGTAAATAACACCTGCCATCATAATAAACATGACAGCTAAAGCCCATAATACAAACACGCGAAGCAAGGTTAAGTGGTACTGACTAATGTATAAAAGCATTCTGTAGGCGCTGGAGAAAATCATAATATAGGTGCAGGCAGAAATAACAGTTAATATAATCTTCAAAATCTTATTTTCGCCAAAGAAGCTAAGACAACCTAACACAAGGAGAAGATTAAAGGCACAGACAAAGGTTAACTGGAAAAAGCCCTGTCTTGCATAGCTGGCATAGGTATAACCTTCAGGGAGAGAAAGCTTTCCGAGAAAAAGCCCAAATATCTGAACGCCGCAGAACACCAGATAAAGCAGTGCAGTGATACTGGTAATGGTAATACCGATGTATGGGTCAAAGGTTTCTTTCCTGCTCTGGGCCATGGACGAAATCTCTGTATTCTTATGCAGATAGTTCCAGACTCCATAGGTTATAAGAAATGTGAGAACTATTTTAAATCCTATGTTAAAGATAGAACCATCCCATTCCCAGTCAGGTAGAAAATCAAGAGTAACAATGTCACATACCAGTTCGTAAAAAAGGGCATCCGCAGAACAAAGCAAAAGCAGCAAAATAATAATGGCAGGAAAGCTTATTACCAAGCCGACGGCAACACAGAAAATAATGTGCTTATGCTTGGCTTTCTTTTCGTCTTTCAGATGCTTTACTTCCTCGGAGACATCCTGTGTATTAAGAAGCTCTCTTGTTTTGCGGAAAATGCGAAAATCTGAAATAAAAGAAAACATACGGAACAGACTTCCAAAGCAAAGGTATACACCTGCCTTGATATGAGTTCCAATATCCCATGTGCGACTTTCATAATAGGAGTCCAGTATCAGCACACAAAGTAATACAAATGCCAAAGCCCTATTGAAGAACGCAAATACCCATGAGTCGGTCAGACAGGTTAGAGTACCTAATATAAGCAGACTAATCCAAAGAAAGCGATTGTCTCTTTTGGCGGTAACACCATACTTTTTGGAAGAGTAAGCAAAATACAAGAGCGTTCCGCCTATGAAAAAAGGGTAGGTAATACCTGACATGTTGCGATATAAGCAAAAGGTGTAAAAAAGAGCATAAAGAAAACATCCGATTGTATGAGGCGTAAAATGTGTTAAAAAGCTTCTTTGCTCCTTTGATATTTCAATTTTTGGCGCACTTTCACAAGCCTGTGCTTCTAACAGGCAAACATTCATATTATTCATATTAATCCTCCTGAAATTAAAGTATCTGCCTGCGGCAGGTACGGAGTACACAGCCGCAAGGCTTGATTTGTGAATAGATTAGGTTATTCGGTAAGCTCCATGCTCTCCGATGCTTCATCATCTGAATCAACATATTCGATGATATCTCCAGGCTGGCACTCCAGAGCTTTGCAAATGGCATCCAGCGTAGAAAGACGGATAGCCTTTGCTTTGTTATTTTTTAAGATGGATAGATTAGCAAGTGTAATATCGACTTTACCAGCAAGCTCTGTAAGTCCCATCTTACGCTTTGCCATCATAACATCCAGATTAATGATAATTGCCATATATGAAATTCCTTCCTAACGTTTTAAGCAGCATATTATATTGTTAAATCGTTCTCCAGCTTATATTCGATTGCCTTATCAAAGACAAATGCCAGTACCTTGCTAAAGAGAGCAGCAACTACAAATACCAATACTAATGTTAGCATGGTAACTGTAAGATACAGGAAGGTGCGAACCAGACAAACGGCAGCAATCATAAAACTGTAGGTTCCCATTCGCTGCAGACTTACGACGTTCTCCTTTACAAAGCAGTCGTCCTTAAGAACGGTACGAAACATCTTACGAAGCTCTCCAATGATGGCAAGTGCAAGTATTCCAAGAATAAAGTAAATGATAACTACTTCATTATACTGTGTATCAAAGACTTCATACTTAAAATAATCTGCAATCCAGCGTACAGACCACGGAAGGCTCAGGGTAACAAGAATGCCTGAGAAGAACATAAAATCTAATAAGCCCTTTGTAATAACAATAACAGTTTCCTTTTTCATAATCTTCATGCCTTTCAAAAATAGATTATAGTAGTAGCTAATAGCATATTATCTTACCTTATGTAAATACTGTATCACATGAAATATTGTTTTGCAACATAAATTTATCGAAAAACAATAAAAAGATATCGTTTTGCAAAATAAAAACTCTCCATCCAGCAGATGACGGGAAGGAGAGTGTGAATTTTTTATACTTTTTTATACTAGCAATCAAGAACAATCCAGTTATCAGGATAGAATTCCTTTGTCCAATGCAGATATTTTGGCGCAATTACAATCTTAGAAGGATTAGAATTCAGATAAGCAGCCCACCATGAGAATGAACTGTTTGCAATAATCTGGTGTTTGCATTTTGAAATTAAATGGAATTCTTCTAAGTCTGTTAATGAATAATTACCTGTTACAAAGGTAGCATTTGTCAGGTAGCCGTAATGCTCTTTGGCGTACTCAATATCCTCACAGAATAGATAATAGTGCGGATTGTCCAGCTTCTCATTCATAATCTTAATAGCATCATGGTAGAAGCTATCCTTTAATACCCATGCAGCCTCATAATCACCCTTACGAATATGCATAGCGATACTGTTTTGGGTAAGAGCGTCATCTACAAGCTTTTGGCAGCCATTAGAAATATGCTCTGATTTTAAGGAAAATTCCTTACAGATATCTTTGTAATGTCTGTCAAAGTACTTATAATGCTGCCAGTAGCCCTCAAGATACAGGCTTTTTTTATAGGAAAAATCATAGTTTCCATAAGCGTTACGACTTTCCATAGATTCCTTCATCCATTTGCAGGAACCATATCTGTTGGATGCTATGATTCGAAGAAGTCTGGCAATCATACGACATGGCTTACTGGTGTTCAGAGCAGGAAACATTGACTTTACGGCACCTGTAATTTCAAAGGAATCCAATACGAATGGTCTGGGTGAAAATTTGTAGGCAGAGATATCTGCTGTAAGCTTGTCATTATTATCTTTGGCAAGGGCGTAACCAATGGCATAATCAAACATCTGATTACCAAGACCGCCCGTTATTTGTGTATAAATCATATAGGCTCCTTATTTATGCTTTGTATATCGGTACCAGCTTTCTGCCTGTAGGATATACCAAAGCTGCAATGTATTGTTATGTTTTTGATTAAAAGTATTCCAAATTCGATGAACAGTTTTGGACGAAAAGTAACCGTCGCGAATCAAATAGCTGTTTTGAATCAGTTCTGTTGCCCATTCATGTAAATCCTTAGAAAGCCAGGTTGTTAACGGAACCTCAAAACCGTGCTTTGGTCTGTCTAAGAGAGACTTTGGCACATATTGATAGAGAAGCTCCTTTAAAATCTTCTTATTGATTCCCTGGCTGGACTTATAGGAAATTGGCAGTGACCAGGCAAATTCCATAACATCCTTATCCATAAGAGGAATACGGTTTTCAAGTGATACTGCCATACCTGCGCGGTCTACCTTATTCAGGACAGTATCTGTCATAAAGCCTGTTTGGTCACGATAAAGCATGGAAGAACGCAAATCTCCCAAGTCTAAGCGTCTTGAGGCTCTATATTCATCCATATCTAGTAAAAGGTAAGCATCTGCCTCTAAAAGTGGATTTGCCAGATAGTCCTTAGGATTGGCAACACCCTTTACAATATGATATGCATCATAATCGTGTTCGCAACGGAACATCTCATGCAGCTCATGAATATTGGAAATCTGTGCATATTCTGCAGCAGTATAAAGCTTATTATTCATGCCGAGAGGAGATTTTTGAATCAAAAGTCCGCCCAGATTACGAATAGGATATGGGATTTTATGAATCTTGCCGTATCGGGTTTCCAGTTCATTATATATCGTGTATCCGCAGAAAAGCTCATCTCCACCGTCACCGCTTAAAGTAACCGTAACATCCTGTTTTGCCATCTTACTTAGAAGATAGGTTGGCAAACATGCAGGGTCAGCAAGCGGTTCGGAATAAAGAGAAGGGAGTAATGGAACAACCTCTTTTAATTCCTTTTCTGAAATATATAACTCAGTATGCTGTGTACCAAGATGTTTTGCGATGTCCTTGGCAAATTCAGCTTCATTACACTCCTTATCCTCAAAGCCAATCGTAAAGGTCTTTACAGGGGAAGTGGAAATGCTCTGCATAATAGAAACCACCAAAGGGCTGTCGATACCGCCTGATAAATAAGCACCAATTGGAACATCTGAAATCATTTGTCCCTTAACAGCATCAGTTAATAAATGCTTTAGTTCCTCTCTGGCTTCTTCCTCAGTTCCTGTAAATGGCTTCTTCATCCCATTGATAGCAGTCTCAGCCATAGACCAGTAGGTAGTAAAGGTCGGAGCCTGAAATGGTGCTGCCAGAGATAAAATCTGTCCAGGTATCAGCTTGTAAATATGCTCGTAAATGGTAAGTGGCTGTGGAATACACTTATAACGAACGAATGCCTCAAGAGATGCCCTGTTAATCTGATTATTAAAACCTTCCATTGCGGTAAGGCATGCTAAATCTGATGCAAAGACAAACATACCATTAACCATACCATAATATAACGGCTTTTCTCCTGCTCTGTCGCGCATCAGATGTAATGTCTTTTCCTGGCGGTCATAAAGAGCGATGGCAAACATACCCTTTAAGGACTTGATTGCATCCAAGCCATAGGCTTCAAAAGCCTCCAATAATACTTCCGTATCGGAAGTGCTGCGAAAGCGTGTTACATAACCCTCGGCAAGAAGCTTGTCCTTCATGGTCTGGAAATTATAAATCTCACCATTATATGCAATGACAAAGCGGCCACTGGCAGATACCATAGGCTGAGAACCATTTTCACTTAAGTCCAATATGGATAAGCGGCGATGTCCTAATGTAACATTTGTATTTTCATCAAGCCAATAACCCTCCGCGTCAGGACCGCGAAAGATAATTTGGTCACACATTTTCTTAATCTCGGCAAGATTATCCTTAGTCCTGCCACAAAATCCTGCAATTCCGCACATAATAATCTCCCTATTTTCTCTTGGCAAGTGCCAATAGCTGTTCTATATGATTACGATATTTTGCAAAAGAATACTTTGTTGTTACAAGCTCGTAGCTTGCAGCACCAAATTCCATCAGCTTTTGACGATGAGGTAATAGCTTTAGCATCATATCCATCAGGTCAGATTCATTATTATCCTCAAAAAGATAGCCGTTTGTGTCGTGAGAAACATAGCATGCCGTACCGTTTGCAGCACTCACGATAACAGGCAGAGAATACGACATTGCTTCTAACTGGGAAATAGACGCAAACTCTCCTGTGCTTGGAAGAATAAATAAATCTGCATTCTGATAAAAGGCAGGCATATCCGTAGGCTTGCAGTTAGTATGCAGGGAAACGTAAGACTCCAAATGATGCTCGGCAATATAGCCTGTAATCTTTTGAAATTCCTGTCTATGGCATTCGGTAGACATTTCTCCTACTAAGGTAAGGTGTATCGGATAGCTGTCCTTTAACTCATTCAATATGTGAAGCAGCATAAACTGATTCTTGCGAGGCTCATACTTTCCAACACAGAGAATACGAATCTTATCATCCATAAAATAAGTATGCTCTGACGGACTCTGACTTGGCTCAATCACAAATGGAACAAAATAAGAATGCCCGTCATTATGCCCTGTCTTTTCATTACCGTATACTGGTGTCATACGTACATATGGAGTTAATGCTCTTACAAGCTTGTGTGCAAGGTCATCCCTAGGTGCTTCGGTATCCCAAAGAGGAGTCTGATTGTAAAGGACACAAGGAATGCCTTGGCGTTTGCAGATATGGTAGGCTCTTATGGAATAAATAGAGCGTTCACGAAGAATTACAAGCTCTGGCTGATGCTCCTTTAATAGCTGTTTTAATTTCCTGGCACTGGGATATCCAAATTGGTCCTGAAAAGCTTCTGGTCTGGAAGAGGTTGCATTTTTCTTCGCAGTTATCTTCAAGTACAGATTATATATAAATTGGAAAAAGGAAGAATAACCTAATACAATAGGAGTGCAGTAGGTGTGATTCTCAGTTTTCCCTTTATAATGACTTACAAAAGTGACATGGTCTCCGTTTTCTACCCAACCCTTAATAATAGGAACCTGGTTGGTATGAAACATCGGAGCGATATACATAATGTTCATGGATTTTCCTCCATATAAAAAGTGATTTTAATAAAATATCATGAAATAAAAGTACCATATTTATACTCAAAGTGCAATCAGCGAACCGCTTACGGCATGAATTGGAATAATGTATTGAAAAAAAACCAAAGAAATTAAATGTAAGCGCTTTCATTTTGTGCAAAATCGTAGTACACTAGAAGCATAACGGTATGAGGCCTACAGATAGGCAAATTTACGGAAGCCGCCAAGCGGCAGAAAGTGAGGATATAATGAATATTTTAGTAATTAACTGCGGAAGCTCTTCATTGAAATACCAGTTAATCGACAGCAATTCTGAAGAAGTACTTGCAAAGGGACTTTGTGAGAGAATTGGTATTGATGGAAGCTTATTAACACATACACCAGCAGGTAAGGATAAAGTTAAGATTGAGACTCCAATGCCTAACCATACAGTAGCGATTCAGCTTGTAATTGATGCGTTGACAAATGCTGAGCATGGAGTAATTAAGTCATTAGATGAAATCGGAGCAGTAGGACATCGTGTTGTACACGGCGGTGAGAAGTTTGCTTCAAGTGTTGTTGTAACAGATGAGGTTATTAAGGCAATCGAGGAAGTAAGCGACCTTGCACCTCTTCATAACCCAGCTAACTTAATCGGTATCAGCGCATGTCAGGAGATTATGCCAGGTGTACCTATGGTAGCAGTATTTGATACAGCTTTCCATCAGACTATGCCAGAGAAGGCTTATTTATATGGTCTTCCATATGAGTACTATGAGAAATATAAGGTAAGACGTTACGGTTTCCACGGTACTAGCCATGATTATGTATCTGCTAGAGCTGCTGAGATGTTAGGCAAGAGCAGAGATGATTTGAAGATTATCGTTTGTCACCTTGGAAATGGTGGTTCTGTATCAGCAGTTAACCACGGTAAGTGTGTAGATACTTCTATGGGTATGACTCCACTTGAGGGTCTTATCATGGGAACACGTTCAGGAGATATGGACCCAGCTATTTGTGATTTCATCTGCCAGAAGGAAGGTCTTACACCAGCTCAGATGAACAATGTATTGAATAAGAAGTCAGGTGTACTTGGTATGTCAGGTGTATCTTCTGACTTTAGAGATATTGAGGCAGCAGAGGCAGAAGGTAACCAGCGTGCAAAGGCAGCTTTAGATGCATTCTACTATAGAGTTGCTAAGTACATTGGTGCTTATGTAGCAGCTATGAATGGTGTTGATGCGATTGCCTTTACAGCAGGTGTTGGCGAGAATAACGCTATCGGACGTGCCATTATCTGTGAGTACTTAGGTTACCTTGGAACAGAAATCGACGCTGAGAAGAACAATGTCAGAGGCGAGGACAGAATTATTTCTAAGGATGGCAGCAAGGTTGCATTAATGTGTGTACCTACTAATGAGGAGCTTGCTATTGCAAGACAGACATTGGAGCTTGTAAAGTAAGATATTTGACATAAGTAATAAATAAAGGCATTTACGGGGATGAGGGCGTTCCTGTAAATGTCTTTTGTTTCGCATATATTTGTTGAATTTCCCTCATTTCTCTCCTATAATAATAGTAGATGCCCAACAGTCATTTCTACGAGGAGTGTGTTGGGTTGTTTAGTATAAGTGCGATAAGGGAGGATAATCGCATGGAATATATCAAGCAGGAAGAGCTAAAGGTAACCTGCATTGCAGAGGCAGAGGATTTTGTGTTCTTCGGAATTACGATGGATGATTTATTAGATAGGACAGAGGGGGCGCGTCGATTTCTTCAAAAGGTGAAGGAGCTTGCAGGACAATCTCAGGGTGTGGAGTGGACAAATGTTGCATATACCCTGCAGATTTCAGTGTTATCGAACAACAGAGTTTCGTTGACCTTTAGTGAGACGATTGCAGATTATATTGCGAGTCTAAAGCATTCGGCGGTTCTTGCAGATAAGGATACGATAGGTCCTTTAGAGGAATTTATCAGGTCTTTGGAGAAAGAGTCTGAGGAGAAGGCAAGGCAGTTAGTTGCCAGATTTGAGAAGAATGTAAGAGAAACCAAATAAATCACAGATGAGTAGAAAGGGATACGATTATGAAGACAAGCATTAAAAAGATTTATACATGTTTTCCTGGCGGAAAGCATAAGGTTTTGACTATGAGCTATGATGATGGAAAGCATGAGGATAGGAGATTAGTTGAGATTTTTAATCAATATGGAATCAGAGGAACCTTCAATGTGAATTATGGACTGGAGGGTGACCCAAGACGTATTCCGCAGGCAGAATATAAGGTGCTTTACAAGGGGCATGAGGTAGCTTGTCATACTATGTCGCATCCAACCATCGAGAGATGTCCGTTAGCACTTGTTGCGCAGGAGGTATTAGAGGATAGAAAAGGATTAGAGAAGCTGATGGGTTATCCTGTCAGAGGTCTTGCTTATCCGAATGGCTCAGAGTCTAAGGAAATCAGAGATATGCTGCCAGCGTTAGGTATTCGTTACGGAAGAGTTGTAGGCAATACAGATGATTTCAAGATGCCTGAGGATTTCCTTGCATGGAAGGCAACCTGTCATCATAATCACAATCTGTTAGAGTTAGGGCAGCAGTTTGCGGATTTGAAGAAGAAGCAGTATCTTTATGTAATGTATGTATGGGGACACAGCTACGAGTTCAATAATAACGATAACTGGGAGCTGATAGAAGAGTTCTGTAAGATGATGGGTGGCAGAGATGATATTTGGTATGCTACTAACATTGAGATTGTAGATTACATGGATGTTGTAAAGCAGGCGCAGTTTGCAGCAGATGGCTCATTTGTATACAATCCTTGTGTGCAGAGCTTATGGTTATGTGTGGATGACGAAACATTTATCGAAGCAAAAGGTGGACAAATCACATATTTATAAGAAAGCTTGTGGATAAATATATGTAGTTTATTGGCGAGTTGTCTGAAAAATAATAAAAAATACATAAAACGAATTCACATTTGGAAGAATATATGTTAAAATGTTCATGTACGAAATGAAAAGTACAGAATGAGATTACCAAATGGAGGTCCTTTATGAGCGCAAGAGAGATAACACAGAAATTAATAAGACTTGTATTTGCTATGATAGTAGGAATCTTTGTGACATCATTTGCATCGGGAATAACCACTGTAAATGCGGCCACAGAGGTTGTAACAATAGAAGATGAAGCGGTGGCGGAAGCTGCAGAAGCGGAAGACACAGGCAGTGCGGTATTCTTATTACTAGGTGGAATGCTCTTAATCATTATAGCAGTTGTAGTTACTGTCGTAGCCAGTGTAGTAGTTACAGCGCCAATTGCAGATGAGATTTAATAAAGCGAGACAAAGGAATCCTTGATAAGGGGTTCCTTTTTTATGCAGTGCGTTCAGCGAAACTGGATTACAATTGGGTATTGGGAGTAATATTATGGAAAATTTGATTTTTAGTTTAAATGCTACTGTTCCAATTTTTCTGGTAATGGTGGCAGGATATATTTTTAGAAGAATAGGTATGCTGGATGACGGATTTGTGAAGGTTTTGAATAAGTTCAATTATAATGTATCGCTACCTATGCTTTTGGTAACGGATATTGCAGCAGCAGATTTTTATACAGTATGGGATACGAAGTTTGTAGTGTTTTGCTTTGGTGTAACCTTACTATGTATTGTTGTGATTGCGGTATTTGCCACTTTACTGATGAAGGAGAAGCTGATTCTTGGAGAGTTTATTCAGGCTTCCTATAGAGGAAGCGCGGCGGTATTAGGCGTTGCATTTATTCAGAATATCTATGGAAGCAGCTCAATAGCACCACTTATGATATTGGCGACAGTGCCGCTTTATAATGTGGCAGCAGTAGTTATTTTATCCTTTACACAGCCAGGCAATGAAGGCATTGATAAAAAGACCATTAAGCGTTCCTTGAAGGGGATTGCAACGAATCCGATTATCCTAGGTATTTTTGTTGGTCTTATTATCTCGGTGTGTCGAATTGATTTGCCATTCATTGTTGATAAGACACTAAATAATTTTGCAGTGTTGGCTACACCTCTTGCGCTGATTGGTTTAGGTGCGGGGTTTGAAGGACGTAAGGCTCTTGCAAGAATAAAGCCAACGATTGTAAGTTCTTTGATTAAATTGTTTGTAATGCCGCTTATTTTCCTGCCAATCGCAGCGTCGTTAGGTTTTCGGGATGAGAAGATGGTAGCTATATTAATTATGCTTGGTGCGCCGACAACGGCAAGCTGTTATATCATGGCAAAGAATACAGGGCATGAGGGAGTTTTATCGTCCAGCTGTGTCGTGTCTACTACATTTTTAAGTTCTATTTTTATTACGTTATGGCTGTTCTTATTGAAGAGTTTTGAATTAATATAAACAAAAAAAGATACCGCTTCCTATGCAAGGAGCGGTATCTTTTCGTTGCAACACTTATGATGCTGCAAACGTCTATTAGGAAACTGTAAAAGTCAAATAAACCTAAGCCTTCAAAATTTCATCAATATTAGCCACGATGGACTGCAGATTCTTAGTAATATCTGAATCAATCTGATAGCGAAGCAATTCATTTAGAATAGAACGGGCGCGTTTAGTATCGTAGATTTCCAGTGCATCAAAGGCTTCCTGCAAATGCTCGCCCCATTCCTTAAAGGTAATCTGATTGCCGTTCTCGTCAGTGGCGTGATTCTTCAAACCAAGAGAACGGATATATGCCGTAAATACTTCGCATGCCTCATCCCATTCAAAGGAAAGCTTTTCCCAGTTAAGACGTACTACTTCAAAGCTATTGGCATAGGCTTCTATTTCGTGGAAGAAAGCCGTATCAGTCAGCTGAGTAAGTCCTAAGGCGTTTGCCTTGATGCGAAGTGAGCGAACCTTAGCGCCATATTGAAGAATGGTGTCAGGTGTTAACAAGGAGAATAATTCATCCTCCTTACGATTACTCTCGCCAAGGAAGGTCAGTACAAAATCATTGTATTTCTCTACATTACCCCCCATTTTTTCGAGGGCGGCATCAATGTCTATTCCATTCTTTGCCAGATAATGCATCTTAATCTTGCAGTCTGTCAGGAAGGTATCTGGGAACTCATGCATGTTATCCAGATTCTGCTTTGCCTGCAAAGCCATGATAGAGAGCTTTTGCTTCTTGAGTAGAAGAGAGGTTCTCTTGGTAATCATCATAAAAAGTGGAAAGAACGCACAATATATCATGATATATGGCAGTGCTTCGGTAACAGGCGCTCCTGTAATAAATGTAGCAGCAAGCATGCCAAGCAATCCCATGGCATACACAATTGCAGTAGTCTTCTTAGAATAATACTGGCAGGCAATTACCAGTGGTAAAAGCCACGCTGCCATAATATAAGAAGATAAACAACAACTGGCGATAAATGTAGTTAGCAGACAACAGCCTAGTATAAATAATGCAAGTATAAAGGTATGCTTTTCACTCACCTTTGATGCATCTGATAAAGAAAAAATCTTGTGCAAAACAGTTGGCAGCACCAAAAGAATCACACAAACAGGTGCCAGATAAGCGAACATAGGATTTGCAATATTTACTATTTGCAATAAATATAAAACCCATACAATTCCAAATATTGCTGCAATAATATTGCACCATATCATAGCTGCTTTATTAGTGAGCTGTCTGTTATCCAAAAATATATGATTGTAATCGAATTCCATTTGTATCCCTCCGATAAAAATACTGAGTGATACTCCCCATTTTCCTTCAAATATTGAAAGAATCATTCTGGATGATTCTTTCGTGACCATTGTAGTCAAAATCAATCTAATGAAATTATATCATAGAAAAAAAGGTAAGAAAAGTCAAAAGGTGTGTTCGTGTGAAAACCCCGAAAGCCTTTATTTACAATAGTTTCGGGGTTTAGAGATTATGTAAAGAGATTAAGAAAAGGTGGTACTAATGTACCACCTTTATGCCTATCTTAAACGTTTGTATATTTGATTTACGAGAGTTAATGAAAAGAACAGAATAATTGTGTCAATTGGAATCATGACAATGTTTTTACCAATGCGCAAAGGCAAATCTGCTAAAACGCCATTGCCGCTTAGAACGTATAACCATAATGTATTCAGACAGCAGTTAATAATAACTTTTATTAAAATCTCTGCTACCAGAATGCGCTTAATACTAATTGGTTTACGGTAAAGTATGAAGCCGTAAATAACACCTGCAAGCATTGCATTAAAGGTAAAACCAAAGAAAAACATACCTGTTGGTTTTGCAATAAACTTTAGAATATCCAAAGCACCACCAAAGAAGCAGCCGATAACTGGTCCAAAAAGAAACTCTACAATACGGTTTGGAATGCCTGAAAAACCGATACGAAGATTCGGTCCTAATTGAATGGTCGCCGCAAAGTTTAAAACAATTGCAAGTGCTGCCATCAGTCCACAGATGGTAAGATTTTTGGTTACCTTGAATTCCATTATGGAATCCATATAAAGCTTTTTCAGCTTATTCATAAAAAAACGCCTCCTTTATGCAGTTTTCCTTAATCTACATAATGGTGACGATATGAGCCAAACAATATGTAGCAGCGGGATGCGAACCTTATACCGCAAGCTCTCGGACTAAGAGCTTTTCGTCCGTGTGACAACTCCCTGTTCACATGGCACTTAACGCATAACGTTCTACTCTGCAATTCAATAATATTCAAAGCAATTGGTTGCTTTACAAGAGCAAAGTATACTAGAAGATTATGGGATTGTAAAGTAAAAAAGCAAAAATTGCAATTTTACCCAATTTTAGCATAATGCGATGTATTTCACATATTTACAAAACAAATGTTCTGCTGATATACTAAATGTAGAATGACATATTGTCATTCTATATTATTGCGTTAAAGAGGTTGACTTATGTTTTCAGAGCTTACGATAGAATGGGCGATAGTGCTTGGAGTATGTATATGTGTTGTAGTGTTTATGGCAGTTGCGGCAGCAGTAATGCTTTGCCGACAGTTTCGCAGACATAGTAAGGGGCGTCAGCTGGACGAGCTGGAGGGCTTGGAGTTTGAGTATTATTGTGCGGACTTGTTAGAGTACCATGGCTTTGTAGATGTGGAGGTTACAAAGGGCAGTGGCGATTATGGAATTGACATTTTGGCAGAGAAGGACGGCGTGACTTATGCGATACAGTGCAAGCGTTATCATGACCCTGTAGGTGTGAAGGCTGTGCAGGAGGCGTATGCAGGCAGAGATTATTATGACAGAATGGTTGGCTGTGTGATGACCAATCAGTACTTTACCCAGCCTGCAGTAGAGGCGGCTAAGAAGCTGAAGATTCTGCTTTGGGACAGAGGTTATATTGAAAGTATGATGGAGGAGTAATGGGTATGGAGGCTGAAGATTTATTATTGAAGAAACGCTTATTGGAGCTTGCGAATAAGTCATATACGAACAGTCAGTATTTGTTTACGGGATTTTTGTCATTGTCTGAACAGGATGTATATTATGGAATAGAGCGGGAGATTTCTTATGTTCCTGTTACCTTCTACGGCGGGACTTTAGATTGTGAGCGCGTGATGCTCAGGTTTGGAAGTGAGGAGCTATGTGGGTATGAGGAGCCTTTTCCGATTACCTGTATAGAGATAGCACCTATGATTGAAAAGTTTGGTGAGACGCTTTCTCATAGAGATTATTTAGGCGCGTTGATGAATCTTGGTATTGAGAGAAGTACGCTGGGGGATATTGTGATACAGGGGAAGACGGCATATCTTTTCTGTACAGAGAAGATGGCACCTTATATTCT
This sequence comes from Lachnospiraceae bacterium, assembly GCA_017467805.1. GTDB lineage: Bacteria > Bacillota > Clostridia > Lachnospirales > Lachnospiraceae > COE1. The sequence goes on along the minus strand of JAFUKJ010000115.1, from coordinate 2,458 downwards.
GGAGAATCTGGACCAGGTTCGTCATACACATATGCGTTGCCGTATAGCAGAGAATGTGCCTGAAAGCGTAATCACAAAGCTTGAGAGGGAAAGCTTCCTGGTAAGCTCCGAGAGGGCGGATAGTGTAATTGCAAAGATATATAATCTGTCCAGAAGTCAGGGCGTGGAGCTGTTTCGAGCAAAGAAGGTGTTTATTAATGGGCGGCTTAATGAGAATAACAGTGGTGTATTGAAGGTCGGTGACAGAGTGTCCGTAAGAGGCTTTGGTAAGTTCCTGTATCAGGGTATTTCTTACGAAACGAAGAAGGGGAGACTCAGCGTAATGGCAGATATTTATTCTTGATTATTGTGAGTGAAAGTTGTATATATAGGAAGATAGTGTGAATAAGAATTATATTTTAGAAAGGTGAAGTTGTCATCATGGAGAAAAGTAATGTTTTTAATATGACAGAAGGCAGCCCTGCGAAGCTGTTATTGAAGTTTACGATTCCAATGCTGATTGGTAACCTGTTTCAGCAGTTCTACAATATGGTGGATTCTATCGTTGTAGGTAGATTTGTTGGTGCAAATGCATTGGCAGCAGTGGGCGCAACAGGTTCTTTGAACTTTTTTATTTTTGCCATGAGCTTTGGTATTTCAGCAGGTGTGGGTGTTGTTGTCGCGCAGTATTTTGGAGCAGATAAGCCCGAGATGATAGAGCGTGGTATTGCAAATGGTATGTATCTGTTGGGAATTGTATCGCTGATTATGGGAGTATTGGGAATTGCATTTGCTAAGCCATTACTTAGACTGTTAGATACTCCAGAGGTGATTTTAGAGGATGCAGCGATTTATATGATTGTTTCCTGCGCGGGTATTTTAGCGGTTGCAGCTTATAATGGTGTAGCGGCGATATTAAGAGCGCTGGGAGATTCCCGAACGCCACTGTATTTTATGCTGATATCTTGTTTTATTAATATTGTTTTGGATTTGGTATTTGTTATTGTGTTTAACTGGGCGGTATTTGGTGTGGCTTTTGCAACAGTAATTGCACAGCTGGCATCTGCTGTTGGTGTAGGGGCGTATGCTCTGTGGAAGGTTCCTTATTTTAGAGTAAAGAAGAAGAATCGGGCAGTAAGACCAGAAATTATTGGGCATTGTTTCCAGTTGGGACTCCCGATTGCTTTGCAGAATGCCTTGATTTCGATTTCCTGCATTTTCCTGCAGAAGGTGGTAAATGGTTTCGGCGAAAGCGTTGTGGCGGCGAATACTGCACTTGGAAGAATCGAGCAGATTGTACAGCAGCCGTTTGGTTCGCTGGGAGCAGCGTTGACTACTTATACGGGACAGAATATTGGTGCAGGTAACACAGAGAGAGTGAAGCAGGGGTATAAGGTAGGTTTTATCAGTGTGCTTATTTTTAGCCTGATGATGCTGATTCCATGCCAGTTCTTTGGAGAGCAGATTATTGGCATCTTTGTACAGGATGCAGATGTAATTGCCATAGGTGCCAAAGGTCTTGCAATCACCAGTGCATTTTATTTCTTCTTAGGTATGATATATGTAGCAAGAAGTGTATTGAATGGAGCTGGAGATGCTTTCTATTCCATGATTAATGGTCTTATGGAGATTGTAGGCAGAGTTGGTTTTGCAATACCGCTTACTATGATTCCTGCTATCGGTATGTGGGGAGTGTTCTTGACAACAGGTTTGACATGGTGTCTGACAGGTATTGTTAGTATGATTCGTTATCATCAGGGAAAGTGGATTTATAAGGGAGTTGTAAAATAAAAATGTGTTACATCGTAGCATTTTATTGACAAAGTGAGAATTAACTGATAATTTTATTTATTGAAAGCATTAATTATTTTTCATGAGAGGGAGAACATATGATGAAGAAAATGAAAAAATTAGCACTCGTTTTAGTTTGCGTACTTGTAGTTGGTTTGCTTGGAGGCTGTGGAGCATCCTTTGATGCATCTGCATACACAAAGGCTTTGTTAGATAATTCTTACAAGAATGACCCTACAGCATTTGTGGAGATGAAGATTGGTACAGCTGAAGAGGCAGCAGCTTTGTATGAGCAGGGACTTGATGCTGAAATGGCAGCAATTGTTACAGGTAGTGGTATGGAGCTTTCTGAGGAACAGGAGGTTACCTACAGAGAGTTATTTGCTGATATTTTGGCGGGCGTCAAGTATACAGTTGGTGAGTCTGTAAAGCAGGAGGATGGTTCCTTTGTTGTAACAGTTACATATGAGCAGATGAATATCTTTGGACCTGCTATGGAGGATTATATGGCACGTATTACTACTCTTGCTGAAGAGTGGATGTCAGCAGCACTTCTTGGAGAAGCGACACCTTCTGAGGATGAGATGATGGATGCTATTATTACGGAATTGGCTGTATGTCTTGAAGAATCACTTGCTACAGCGACATATGATGAGCCTGCAACTGCAACAGTTAGAATTGAGATTGT
>JAFUKJ010000114.1 GCA_017467805.1 Lachnospiraceae bacterium | reverse complement strand
GTAGGTGTTGATTTGGAATATGATAAAGAGGAAAAGATAGAAATAAATGGGACAATTGCAAGTGTACGTACTTATGATTATGGACGTTGCTATATTTACTATGAATATGAAAACTATGTAATTCTACTCTCTGCGGATAATTTAAGTGCAGAGGAAGCAGTGAAAATACTAGAAAGTATACAGTATAAAAAATAATTTACATAATTTTACACAAAATATAACAAACACCTCTCTTCATTTCGTTATTAGTTATGAAGGGAGGTGTTAAATAATGCAGAAGATAAAATATCTATGTAAAGTAGCAGTATTGTGTATAGGAATTGCGATGGCTGGTATAAGCTCAACAATAATCAGTAATGCACAAGAAACTGAGATACAAGTACAACCAAGAATGCTATATATAAATAATTGGGATACTGGATTAAGTATATCAGATAGTGGTATAGCAACTGTATCGGGTTATGTAGAAGGCGTGAGTGGTGTATCCAGTACCTCAGTGAAGCTTACTTTACAGAAGAATGTATCAGGAAGCTGGGTCGCAGTAAAGTCTTGGGAGAAGACAAGTAGTTCAAGAACTGCAAGTATCTCAGAGAGTTATCAGGTATCAAAAGGTACCTATCGTGTAGTAATGACTTGTCGTGCGAATAGTGAGACAAAGACTGTGACATCAGGAACAAAGACATATTAAAAATCAACAAAAGAGCAAAGGAGAAAAACTATGAGAAGACGTAATAAAAGTAATCGAAAAAATTATATTAAAATGACGGCATTAACATTAGCAATGGTAACAGCAATGAGTGTAGTAAAACCATGTGAGGTGTTGGCAGCATCTAATTCAAGTTACATCGGGTTAGGAAATAGGTTAGCTTATACTTCAATTAACGGAAGCCAAAAGTCAATTTCAGCAACAACCTCTTATACTTCTTCGACAGGGGTCGTTAATGTTCGAGTTCAAGGATGGAGATGTAGGACAGACAATCCTGCAATAATTAGTAGTGAAGATCAATGCTATAGAGAAGGAACAGCGCCAGGCGGTGCTAGCGCTTCAATAGCGATATATAATAACGATTGGAAATATTATTACGGACAATCAACGCATGGAGCAAAAAAAATGAGTCAAATAATGGAGCTCATACATTGAGCATCAATATTTCTTAATCAGAAAGATTTAGCAAGAGGCATTGTTCTAAGGAATAATGTCTTTTGCTAGATAGCACAGAGGAGAGAATAAGAAATTATGAAAAAAAAGTTGCAAATAATAATGATGATAATAAGCTTTTTAGTTATATTGTCCAGTTGTGGCACTCAGAAAGTAACAGAGAATGTTGATTGCAATACAGATGGTAAATTACATTGTGGCTATTTTTATCAAGATGAAGGGATATCTCTTACGACATCAAAACATTTTATGGAATCCTGTTCTTGGAATCCTGTTGAATTTGATTATATTTGCCAAGATATGGCATGTACTCATAAGTCTGATAAGTGCTATGCAAACTTTATCTCACTTAAGGAATTATTAACAGAGGAGGAAACGAGAACAGGAAGTAGTATATTTAGCTTTAAAATTGACGATAAAAGAATCATTATAGATACTTATATAGATGAATATTTGATAGAAGTAGATAAGGAGACAGGACTATATATAAACAAAATATTTTATGTAACAGATGTTTATGAATCGAAACCAGATGGAAGAGATAGACGAGTAGTGGCAAGCTTTGATGGTGGAATTGATGCATCTATTATTTCCAATGCTGTTGTGATAAACAATGGGAAATTATATTTTGGTGGAGCAGTAAGCGATGTAATGACAACACAGATAGAGAATGAAACGGGTCTAATGGAAGCAATGACACTGGAGGTAGAGTATGCGTTTTATGAGATAGATTTGTTAGATTATTCTGTGCGCATTTTAGGAAAAACGGATGGTAAACAGGAATGCAAATATACATGTCAGGTATATTCAAGTGATGATTGGACATACCTGTCACGATATAATAGTTCAGAAGAAAAGGGTGTATGGTATGCTGTAAATAGCATAACGGGTGAGTGTCAGGAAATTGCGCATTTTGAGATAGAGGCTCCAAGAATCTTAGGATGCATTGAAGATTCGGTGATTGCATATCGAAACAACATTTTATTTCAATACGATTGGATGAAAAAGGAGATGAAGGAGTTATATTGTGGCTCAGAAGACAAGGAACTAATCGCATTTGTATTAGCTGATGAAATCTGGATTGCTACAGATAAGTCTTTAGAGAAAGACAATAACTTTGTTGAATATACAATACTGGATATAAAAGGTAATATCTTGCGAAACAATCATTATTCAGATTATATAACTTTTTTGGATGTAATTGGAGACAGAGTCTTATATCTAAAGCCACTTACTGAAGGTATCGAGGAATGGTGGTGTGAGTTAGATAAAGTTGATACTTTAGAGAATAGTGTTTACATTGGGAATTACTTTGGAAGAGACATGGAATAAAACACCAGGAGAAAACGACACGGAGTGTATATTAGAATTAAAAGAATTAACCAAGCAATATCAGAGTAATATTGCATTGGACCATTTTACATATACCTTTACAAGCGGAATATATGGTCTGTTAGGACCAAACGGGGCTGGTAAATCAACAATGATGAATCTGATAGCTCGTAATCTAAAGCCTACCTCAGGAGAAATTCTGTGGAATGGAAAGACACCTGACGCCTTGAAGGGAAAATACATGGAGGAAATCGGATATATGCCACAGCAGCAGTTTATCTACGAGCATATGAGTCTGTTACAGTTTATGTATTATATGGCAGCACTTAAGGGCTTAGCCAAGAAGAAGGCGAAGGTACAGATAGAAGAATTGCTGAAAAAAGTGGATTTGTGGGAGAAACGCCATTGTCACTTAGGAAGTTTTTCAGGTGGAATGAAGCAGAGAACCCTAATTGCACAGGCATTCTTGGGAAATGCACATATTATTATATTGGACGAGCCGACAGCAGGCTTAGACCCATTGCAGAGAGTGGCGATTCGTAAGATGATACAAGACTATGCTAAGGAAAGAATCGTTATTGTATCTACCCATGTTATTTCAGATATTGAGCCGATTGCAAAAGAGATTATTATGCTTCGTAAGGGAAAGCTTCTGGATATTTTTTCGTTGGAGACAGAACAAAGAGAAGGAGAAACAATAGAAGATACTTATATTCGTTTGTTTCAGTAGAGGGCTGTGTTATGTTTTTAAACGAATGGAAAAAGATAATTTCAAATAAAATTTTTTTGGCTTTTGTACTTTTGATACTATTTATTAATGTTGGTTATTTATATTGGAATAATGGTTTAAATGAGATGGAGCTTGATGTCTATCATCAGACCTGGCAGGAGGTTTCTGAATTAGAAGGGGAAGAACGAGCAGAAACGATACAGGAGCGTTATCAAAAGATAATCGAATCCTTTTTCTCACCAACAATACAAGAGGATGCAATATATCAGTCAGAAGCTTATGAAGAAATGATAACATCACTAGAATCCGTAGATAAATACAAAGATAATATTAATATCATCATGGGAAATATAGAACGTCAGATGAACAAACAATCGACAACAGCCTATGAAAAGCGTGAGGCAAGTAAGGTCTCGCAAGTCTATGAGAAACTACAGAACATAAAGCCACAGCTTGTTCCAAGCAGAGGACTTGAGAAGTTATTTGATAATCCGATTATGGATTGTTGCTATATAGTTACATTACTTATGTGTATTTTTCTGCTGACAACTACAGAGCGACAAAAGGAATATTCTTTATTAAGTAAGGCAACTTACTATGGACGGAATCGTCATGTGTTAGCAAAGGCTGCAAGTGTTATGGGAACAAGTGCCCTATTATTGCTTTTGCTATTCGGAGAGAGTTTTCTGCTTTTGCGTATGCTGTATCCATTCCCTTCTATGGATGTACCGATACAATCGGTATATGCATTATGTCCATTACAGATAACGCTTGCAGAGTTCATTGTTCTATATTTGCTCTTAAAATGGTGCTTTTCATTATTTTGTTGTGGTATTATTTTCCTAATTTGCTATGGATTAAGAAGTACAATTGCCATATGTGCTGTAGTAAGTTCTATGATAGCGGTATGTGTGATGAGCTACAATGGAATGGTGGTTAATTCCTATTTGAGCGGCTGGCTTGTTGTTAATCCAGTTGCATCCTCTCAGTTAATTCCTTTATTGGAAAGGGCAAACTATATGAATATATTGGGCTTTCCTCTAAGTAAAGTAATCTATATGTTTATCATTTGGTTAGGAAGCTTTGTGATTGGAATCTACCTGTCAATGAAGATATATTCTTATCAAGAGGAACGAAATACAATTACGAATAGAGAATTATCCCTTGAGCAAGGAATGAAATGGGGTGTATCACCTTTTATGCATGAGCTTTACAAGATTTTGGTGCTGCAAAAAATAGGGCTTGTAATCATTGGAGCAATAGTGCTTGCTTGCGTTTCGTTTATTCCAGAGACAGGACAGGGCGGTTCGCAGGTAGATTTTTTTTATGACATTTATTCCGAGTCGGTGCAGGGAGTATTCGATGAGAGAGTATTTGATTATATAGAAGCGAACAGAGAGAATCTCAACGGGCTAATGGAACAGTATGATGACTTTAATCGTGAGTATGTAAGAGGTCTGCATGAGAAGGCGTCTGCCATGATGCAGCAGTATGCCCAATATTTATCAGAGAAGGAAGGTAGCTATTATATCTGTAATGATGCGTTTGATAATTTGACGGGGGCTAACGAATATAAGAATAAAATGTATCTACTTCGTACAATGCTTATGCTGGCGGTTGGTATTGTTTGCTTTGTATTAGCTGTTTCTATTGACTATAAACATAACGAAATCAAACTGATACAAAGTACGATATGCGGAAGAACTGTATATTGGCGCAATAAGATGGTTATAGGGTTGCTGATAAGTCTAACTTTAATGATAATATTTTGGGTTCCTGTGGTTGCCGATGAGTTAAGCTATTACGGTACAGAATATATTCATACATCTGCATCAAATCTGATGCACTTAAGCCATATATGGCAACCAATAACGATCGCGATGTATATTGTATGGGTTCAAGTAAAGAGATTCGCACTACTGCTTGGCGCTATGATAGTAGGTTATATATTGGAGCGCAGACTTAAGAACAGTATTGCTTCCATTGTATTTTTGTGTGTTATTTTTGAACTTCCTTTGTTAATCCGACTAATTCAGATGATATAGAAAGTAGCCTCCATCTGTGGAGAACCATATTTAAATTAGCTATAGCCAGACAGATACTGGTTAGAGATTTATTTATTGACTAGACAAATTCTTTGTGATTAGCTAATATGAAATCAGTTATGTAAACCATATTAATACCATAGGAGTACAGCATGAAAAACCAAAGCAAGAAACTAATTACCATATTTGCAATTTTACTATGCACCGCTATCATAGTAATAGCAGTAGGAAGAAAAGATAATAGTATACCCCTCACAACCGAAGCAGCAAGTGAGCTGGCAATACAAGAATTACAGAAATGTGTAAATGGAGATGTCTTTGAAACTGTTGAAATAGTTGATAAGGCTCTTGGAGAAGTAGTAGAAACAGAGGAAGGTTTCGAATTTAACTTGGCTGTTACCCTAAAGAGTATGCCTGTGGCAGAGTCTGGCTGGGATACCTACTATATGCAGGGCATGTGCGAATATTTTGGTTTAGTAGCCACACAGATGAAAGAACTTTCTGAGGCAGAGATTGCAGAGACATTAAAGAGTACAAGCTACAGTCACTTAGCAGATAAGGCAGCATCTACCTTGGTATATTACGCAGACCAGCGCGAATTTGCCAACACTGTAGAATCAGATAACTATTACACATTACTTGTGAAAGTAAACGATGCTACAAATAATATAGAGGTTTTTCATGAAACAGATGATTTAGCAGGAGAACGCTACAAGTCAGTTAATGAATATCTGATTCCCGATGTAGAAGCTATGAAGACTGATGGCAGAGATACCATTCATGAACTTGTTACATCATGGGAAGAAAATTCTTAATTCAACAAAATCATACCAAACTGCCCAATGGTAGCCTCCATTTGTGGAGATACCCATTTGTCGCGGTGATAGAGAAGCTGCTTCCAAAGCTCGACCTCGAAGTCTTTTACGTTAAGGCGCACGATGGTCCCTCTTTGGATAGCAGCTTCTGTTACATAATCAGGTAAGAAGGAGATACCTACACCATCTTCCACCAGCTTACAAATCAAGTCCGCACTACCAATCTCCAGGATAGGATGAATTTCCATAGAATCTTTTGCAAGCTTTTCATCTAATAAACGTCGATAGCTCATACCCTTTTCTGTTAATAAAAATGGTTGCGCAATAAGCTCCTGAATCGAAAGCTCAGAAGCTATACACAAAGGTGAACCTTTGGCAGCTACAAAGTGTACACCTATTTTCTCCTCGTTTGCAATAATATAGTTGGTATCATAGATATGATTATCCAGAGTACATACCATGTCTACTTCGTTCTGGTCCAATAACTGAAATAATTCCGTAGTACCACAGGTAGTCACTTTCAAAGAGATATGCGGATGTTTCTCTCGAAAGGAAGCAAAGCCTCTGCTAATCAGTGGATTACATAGAGAATCTGCCATTGCAAGGCGGATAATAGTCGGTGTCTCGCTTTGAGCATCATCTCCTAGTGTCATTTCCTGTGTCAGATGACATATCTTTTGTGCGTAAGAAAGAATATCTCGTCCCTTGTCAGTCAGTCGGACGGTATGCCCGATTCTATCAAAAAGCTTACATCCAAGCTCTGTTTCTAGCTGTTTAATTTGAAAAGAAATCGTTGGTTGAGAATAGCCTAATTTCTCGCCTGCACGAGAGAAGCTGCTTAGCTCTGCTACCTGAATAAATGTATTCAAATTTCGTAAATCCATAAGCCCTCCGATATTAATAATCTTAATACAACTGATAAAAAGCATTAATTAGACAAATGCTTGTTGCCATTGTAATATTGAATTATATACGTGTCAAGAGATGACAAAAGATATCGGGGAGGATATATTTATGGAACCAAAGAAAGAAGCGAAGTTCTCCAGTCGTTGGGGATTTATATTATCCGCAGTTGGTTCAGCGGTAGGAATGGCGAATGTATGGGGCTTTCCTGCAAAGATGGGAGCTAATGGTGGTAGTGCCTTTCTGGTGGCATATTTAATATTTGTTGTATTGTTTAGTGTAGTAGGTTTATCTGCAGAATATGCGATAGGGCGTAGAGCAAAGACAGGTACGCTCGGTGCATACCGTCTTGCATGGCAGACTAGAAGTGAAAAGGCAGGAAAGGCTGGAGGAGTCATAGGCTGGCTTCCACTGATTGGTTCTATGTGCATTGCATTTGGTTATGCAGTCATTATTGCTTATATTCTGAAGGCTTTATGGAATTCCTTAACAGGAGAGTTGATGCAGGTAGATACTACAGCGTGGTTTGAGTCATTTTCGGGAGCGGATTATTCGGTTATTCCATTTCACATTATCGTAGTAGTAGGGACATTGTTAACTTTACTGTTAGGAGCAAAGAGTATCGAGAAGAGTAATAAGATTATGATGCCGGTATTTTTTGTGATATTTGTAGTATTGGCAGTGCGTGTATCAATGCTTCCAGGAGCAGTAGAGGGCTATAAGTTCATGTTTACACCACGTTGGGAAGAATTAAAGGACCCAATGGTATGGGTATGGGCTATGGGACAGGCATTTTTCTCATTGTCAGTAACTGGAAGTGGTATGATTGTATATGGTGCCTATCTGGATGATAAAGAAGATGTAGTTAAAGTGGCTACCAGAACAGCAATATTTGATACGATTGCAGCTCTTGTGGCAGCATTGGTAATTATTCCAGCTTGCTTTGCATACGGTTTAGATGTAGGTGCAGGACCATCCTTGTTATTTGTTACATTACCGAGAATTCTTCAGGATATTCCACTTGGACAGGTATTTGCGATTATACTTTATGTAGCAATGATTTTTGCAGGTGTAAGCTCGCTTCAGAATATGTTTGAAGCAGTGGGCGAGTCCTTACAGCATAGATTCCCTAAGCTAAGTCGTAAGATGGTATTGGTTATCTTATGTGTCGTTTGTCTTGGATTTGGTTTACACATGGAGCCGATTGCTAAGTGGGGACCATGGATGGACATAGTATCTATTTATATTATCCCGATTGGTGCGACATTAGGTGCATTAACCTGGTTCTGGATTATGAAGAAAAGCGACATTCTGGATGAGATTAATAAGGGCGTAAGCAAATCGCATGGTAACCTTTGGTACAATGCAGGTCGTTATCTGTACGTACCGTGTGCATTGATTTTGTGTGCAGTAGCATTATTTATGAAGATAGCTTTTTAATATGTGATAAAGAAGATAAGGCGTTACTCTAGTAGTTGGAGTAGCGCCTTTTGATCCAATAAGCCGTCACGCGAAGTGTGGCGGTGTTTGGTGTAATCGGAGTGTTCAATAAGTGTTGAAATGAGTAAATGTGTGTGCTACGATAATAACATATGATATGTTTGGAATGGAGGGGCTTTATGGGATTTAAGGTAGCATTTATTGGTGCAGGAAGTATTGGATTTACAAGAAAATTATTATCAGATATATTAACAGTACCTGAGTTTCATGATATTGAGGTCGCATTTACTGATATTAATGAAGAGAATCTTAGGATGGTAACGCAGCTTTGCCAGAGAGATATTGAGGCAAATGGATTAAAGATTAAGATTCAGGCAACCTTAGATAGAAGAGAAGCCTTCAAGGATGCTAAGTATGTCATTAATTGTGTAAGAATTGGTATGTTAGAGGCATTTGCAACAGATGTAGAGATACCTTTAAAATATGGAGTTGACCAGTGCGTAGGAGATACACTATGCATTGGCGGCATTATGTATGGACAAAGAGGAGTTCATGCCATCTTAGAGTTCTGTAAGGATATTCGCGAGGTTGCGGCAAAGGATTGCATTTTATTGAATTATTCGAATCCAAATGCAATGATGACATGGGCGGCGAATAAGTATGGAAAGGTAAAGACTTTAGGTCTATGCCATGGCGTACAGCATGGACACACACAGATTGCCCAGGCCCTTGGACGTGATAAGAAGGATGTCGATATTATCTGCGCAGGACTCAATCATCAGACCTGGTACATCAGCGTTAAGGTTGACGGTGTAGAGATGAAGGACAAGTTATATCCTCTTATGTGTAAGGCAGAGTTTGCCAAGGATGAGAATATTCGCCTGGATGTGATGAAGCATTTTGGTTATTATTCTACAGAGTCTAACGGTCATTTATCAGAGTATCTTATGTGGTATCGCAAGCGTCCTGAGGATATGGAGAAGTGGATTAATTTCTCATGCTGGATACAGGGAGAGACCGCAGGCTATTTAAGAGAATGCAAGGAGTGCCGTAACTGGTTTGAGACAGATTTCCCGAACTGGATGAAGGAGCCTCCGATGGAGTATATTCCTGAGAAGCGTTCGGAGGAGCATGGCTCTTATATTATAGAAGGCTTGGAAACAGGCAGATGCTACAGAGGTCATTTCAATATTATGAATGAGGGAACGATTACCAATCTTCCTGATGAATGTGTTGTTGAGGTGCCTTGTTATGTAGATGGTAATGGCATTAATGTTCCAAAGGTAGGAGATTTACCACTTGGTTGTGCAGCAATCTGCTCCCAGTCCGTATGGGTACAGCGACTTGCAGTAGAGGCAGCAGTTCATGCAGATATTAATCTTCTGTATCAGGCAGGTATGATGGACCCGCTTACAGGCGCAGTATGTACACCTGGTGAGATTAGACAGATGGTTGACGAGATGCTTGTAGCACAGGAGAAATGGCTGCCACAGTATGCTGAAGAGATACAGCGTGCCAAGGTAAGAATGCAGGGAGAATTACTTCCTTACAGACCTGTAAAGGGATTTACCCTGAAGGAAAAGACCATTGAAGAAATGGCAGAGGAGAAAGAAAAATACCGAGCGAAAGCGGCAGCAGCAGCAAAGGAATTAGTAAAAGAGTAATAGAAAGGTCGAGGTTTGATGAATTACATTGTAATGGATTTGGAATGGAATCAAGCCGCTGATACAAAGACAAAGCTAGAGAATGAGCTGATTTTTGAGATTATTGAGATAGGTGCTGTTAAGCTTGATGAAGACAGACATATTGTAGATACATTTCATGAGTTAATTAAGCCACAGGTGTTCCAAAGGATGCATCAGATTACAGGTGAATTGATACATCTTAAGATTGAGCAGTTGAAGTCGTGTCGTAGCTTTGTTGAGGTAATGCAGGATTTTCTTGCATGGTGCGGGGAGGAATATCGCTTCTGCACATGGGGGAATCTGGATTTGATTGAGCTTCAGCGTAATATGGAATATTATCAGATGAAGCCACTGGCAAATAAGCCTCTTGAGTACTATGATGTACAGAAGCTTTTTAGCATTGCATTTGAAGATAAGAAATCCAGAAAGTCTTTGGAATATGCAGTAGATTATTTAAAAATCGAGAAGGACAAGGCATTCCATAGAGCAGATACAGATGCGTATTATACTGCAAAGATTATGGAGCGAATAGAAGATGCAAATGTATTAACGCATGTATCCTTTGATACCTTCCATTTGCCAAAGAAGCGCAAGGATGAAGTGCGTGTTGTGTTTGATAATTATGAGAAGTATATTTCTCAAAGCTTTCCTGATAAATTAGAAGCGATGAAGAACAGGAAAGTCACAGCAATGAAGTGTTTCCTGTGTAACGGACCAACGAAACGTAAAATCACATGGTTTTCTTCGAATGGAAAGCACTATTATGCAGTGAGTCATTGTGAACAGCACGGCTATCTTAAAGGAAAAATCAGAATGAGAAAGTCCGTACATGATGAACTTTATGTCGTAAAGACAATTAAGCTTGTGGATGAAGTAGCAGTGGAAGAGATTCGTAAGAAAAAGGACCAGGTGCGGGAGCTTAGAAAAGAAAAAAGACGTTTGAAGAATGAAGCAAAAAGCTGATGAAGTTAACTTTCATCAGCTTTTGTTAGATGCGCTTGGCGACACGCGTTTATATAGTTATCGTTTATGAATTGGACGATTGCGCTTTCTGCGTTTATAGTCAGAGCGTCTTCTTCTCATATGCTTGCGGTGCAGAGCGGCATTCTTCCTTGCCGTTCTTGCGGCAATTCTTGCTTCGCGATTACGCTTTTGACGGCGTTGCTTGATTTCGCGTCTTTTAGGTGAAAAGTTGTAGCTGTTAACAAATGAAATAATTGAAAATATCAGTACTAAAGCAAATGCAACAATTACAATGCCTATGATAATTTTTTTGATGTTAACGAAAATAACCTCTGAAGATTCAGTAGTGGAAACAATCTCTTCATTCTCAGGTAGAGAATTGTAAAAATTAAAGGTCTCTGCTTTAGAGGTGCGATACGAAATATCACATGTACCAACATTTATGCCATTTAGTTGATATTCTATAGTAGCAATTGTATTGGGATTAGCAGTATCTTCATAATTAAGAGAAGAATCTAAATCATCAAAAACAGCTGAGTTTGGAACTACAACATATGCGTTAGAAGCTAACTCCATCAAAGAACCAGAACTACCAAATAAATCGCTTTCTGTTTCAAATAAATCAAAATTATTGAGAGAATATTTCGTCTCATAGTCCTCAACCATCAGCTTCTGGAAGTTCTCAAAGCCATAGTTAAATAAGGAAATCGTATCCTCAAACTGATAAGGAGATTCCTCCTGAAATACAACACAGACCAGCTTCATGCCATTCTTCTCTGCAGCAGAAACAAGAGTCTGGCGGGAACTGTCAAGATAGCCTGTCTTACTGCCCAGTAAGTATTCATATTCATGCTCCCTGCCCTTTAAAAGCTGATTCTTGGAAGATATCCAGAAATCATCAGGCTGAAGCTCAGTAGGCTCAATATGATAGGTGGTCGTTGATGACATCTGACATAACAGACTGTGGCTAAAAAACTCACAGGCAATTAAAGCCATATCATAAGCTGTTGTGTAGTGATTTTCATCAAAAAGACCATTTGCGTTTGCAAAATGGGTATTCAGACATCCAAGCTCCTCGGCTCTGGCATTCATAATCTCTGCAAAGCCTGCCGCAGAAGCTTCTTTGCCAAGAGATGCAGCAACATGCTCGCCTACAGCAGAAGCAGTTTCATTCGCTGATTTGACCAATACACCATATAAAGCCTGCTCTAATGAAAGTGCCTCACCTGTATCCATTCCCATGTTGGCACCGTCATAAGGAACATCATGTACAGCATTATAAGAAAAAGTAACAGTATCGTTCAGATTACAATTCTCATAGGCAAGAAGAGAAGTCATAATCTTAGTAATGCTGGCAGGATACATCTGCTCATGAATATTCTTGGAATACAGAATTGTATGAGTATTCATCTCCATCAGAATAGCAGACCCTGCACCAATAGCAGGTCCCTCAGGCCAGTCCATGACCTCATTTGATTCAACAGGCAGAGATTTACGATTCTCCCATTCTGCCATATAGTCAACATCTGCATATACAACAAAGGGCTGTGCTATCACAGAACAGAATAACATGCATATACAACAAAGCTTTGTAATTTTATTTATCTTAAACCTATCTAATAAACGTAACTTCATAGGAATTAGAAATATCCTTTCTTACACAATCATAGTAAACATAAATACATACAAGTATTCTACACTATTTTCCTATAAATAAGTAGCATTAAAATAAAAATCACTTCTGAAAATTTTAGTTATTTTCCTTGGAAAAATAACTTGTGACAAAACGCGCGAAAGGTTGTACAATGTATGCGAGTAATAAAATAAAGGAGAAACCTAATGAGATTAAGAAACGTTACAGGCTCCAGAGAGATGATAGCGGACAGCAAGTATGTAGTACACAATCCACAGGAGCATAAGGGAAAGTGGAGCGAAGTATTTGGCAATGACAGACCGATTCATATTGAGATAGGAATGGGTAAGGGTAGATTTATGATGGATTTGGCAGCCGCGAATCCTGAGATTAACTATATAGGTATCGAAAAATATTCCACAGTATTACTTCGTGCGATTCAGAAGATGGAAGAGAACGAGCTTCCAAATCTCGTATTTATTCGTATGGATGCTGAGGAAATTTGCGATGTATTTGCAAAGGATGAAATATCAAAGATTTATCTGAACTTCTCTGACCCATGGCCAAAGGACAGACATGCCAAGAGAAGATTACCTTCAAGAGAGTTCCTTGCAAGATATAATGAGATTCTGATTCCTGATGGACGTCTTGAGTTTAAGACAGACAATACAGATTTGTTTGACTTTGCCTTAGAGGAGTTAGAGCCTGCAGGTTGGAAGGCAGAGGCAGTTACCAGAGACTTACATCATGACGCGGTATTATCTGAGGGTAACATCATGACAGAGTATGAGGAGAAGTTCTCATCTATGGGTAATCCGATTTATAAGTATATTATTTACAGATAGAATACGCCTTATGCTGCATATACAAAAACCGCTTATCAAAACGATAAGCGGTTTTTCATCGGCGCGACAGGATTTGAACCTGCGACCTCCGCGTCCCGAACGCGGCGCTCTACCAAACTGAGCCACGCGCCGTAAACTAACGACTTATTCATTATAAATCATTTTACATAATTTTCAAGAGCCTTGGATAAAAAACATATTATCATAAATGCATAAAAAACAGCTTGCAATTTTGGGGTAAAGTGCTATATTAAATCAGGAGTGTTTATAAACTTTTAATATTTTATCACGATATTTATTAGTGGAAATGTAGAACGCCCGATAAAAGTGAAAAGCCGCATAAGCGACAGAATGTGAGGAGATTATGGAAGCATATGTTGTATTTAAGGATTTGGCGATAATTTTAGTAGCTGCCAAGCTGTGTGGAATTATTGCAAGAAAGTTCAAGGCACCGCAGGTAGTAGGTATGATTATTGCGGGATTGTTGATTGGACCAGGTGTATTAGGCTGGGTTCAGCAGACAGATTTCTTGACGAAGATGGCAGAGATTGGTGTAGTACTTTTGATGTTCTCAGCAGGCTTAGAGACTGACTTAAAGGAGTTAGTTAAGACAGGTCCTGTAGCGACATTGATTGCATGTGCAGGTGTATTTGTACCGCTTGCTTTAGGTACCTTATTATATATGGCGTTCTATGGTGTGGCAGCAGTAGGTACAGAAGAGTTCTATAAGGCTGTATTCATTGGCTGTATTATGACAGCGACCAGCGTAAGTATTACCGTACAGGCACTTCGTGAGCTGGGCTTCCTTAAGGGTAAGGTAGGTACTACTATTTTAAGTGCGGCAATTATTGATGATATTATTGGTATTATTGTATTAACCTTCGTAATCGGATTTAAGAATCCTGAGTCAAATGCAGGAGAGGTTGTATTGAATACAGTTCTTTTCTTTGTATTTGCTATTGTAGTTGGATTTATTTCCTATAAGGTATTTAACCTTGTTGATAAAAGATATCCTCATACCAGAAGAATTCCAATCATAAGCCTTGCATTCTGCTTTGTATTCGCATATGTAGCAGAGAAGTTCTTTGGTATTGCAGATATTACAGGAGCATATGCAGCAGGTATTATGCTTTGCAGTATTAGTGATTCCCAGTACATTGAAGAGAAGATTGATATTAATTCTTATATGTTGTTTGGACCTGTATTCTTTGCAAGTATTGGATTAAAGACTAATATTCAGGGCGTTACAGCAGACATTATTTGGTTTTCTTTAGCCTTTGTTGTTGTAGCACTTATTGGTAAGATTATTGGCTGTGGTTTGATGGCAAAGATTTGTGGATTTAAGGGAATAGATAGCTTGAAGATTGGTGTTGGTATGATGACACGAGGTGAGGTTGC
>JAFUKJ010000113.1 GCA_017467805.1 Lachnospiraceae bacterium | reverse complement strand
TTTGCATCATGCCACCAGTTCTCGCGGCTTGCACAACCGTCAATTGTTCCCTGTCCTGTAATCACTACATTCTCAACATTGATACCTGTAATGATACCAGCGAACATATCAAGAGGGTCGCCCTCCCATGTACCAAGGAGATACTCCTTCTCAGGGTCTACGCACTCAATCTTACCAGGTAAGATAGGGAACTTCGTTCTGTCTGTAAATGCTGATAATACAGCATCCTTACCAATCTCTAATACCAAATCACTCTTTAAGAAAAGAGGATAAATCTTATATACACCTGCCGGGATATAAACTCTTCCTCCCTTTGGGCAGGCATTGATTGCACACTGAATGAAAGCAGTATCATCAGTCTCTCCGTCACCCTTTGCGCCAAAGTCCTTAACATTCAAGGTTACATATTCATCATTAGTAGTTACCTTAAAAACCTCTGTCTCCTTATCACCACATACCACCTTTACCTCATAGGTAGTTGCTGGCTGCAAGCCAAATACTGTCGCTACATTTCTATCACTCTTCTCTGCCAAAGCACCATTTACATAGATTTCATGCTCTGTCTCAGAGGAAAAATATCCATTGTCCTTAAGCTCTACTACAAAAGAAGTTGCAGTTGTGTAAATAATTTCGTAATTCATAAAAGTCCTCCATCTTAAACCTTGTACATATGTCTCATACCAATTTACATAGTACACACATCTTATCCCTAGAATAGCACATATCTGTCCAAATATCTACCATAAAATGTAAGCGTTTACACTTACTTAACCTCATACTGAAACCTTTCACGGCTTTTCCTATATTCTCTTGGTGAAACCTGCTTTATCTTTCGAAACGCATCCCCAAAATAGTTGCTATCCATATAACCACATTCCTCGGATATCCTTGTAATGCTCCAATCCGTAGATACCAACAGTTCACAAGCATGTCTGATACGCACCATATTCAGGTATTCCTTGAAGCCAAAACCCGTTACCTGCTTAAATCTTCTGGAAAAATAAGAGTCACTCATCCCATATTTAGATGCAATCCCAGGCAATGTAATTGCTTCCATAAAATGCTGATTCATATACTGTGCTGCTGACTCCATCTCCCTATCCTCTACACCAAGCTCATATACATTCTCGTCCATCTTGGAACTATACTGCTTCTGACATCTAATGATAAAAAGGATAATCTCTTCACAATACAAATAACACAAGGCATCGGAAAGCTCGTCCTGCCCTTGAAACTCTGCCAGAAGCTTCTCAAAAAGAGCTTCCAATTCCTCTCTTTTCTCATCAGGAATTGACAAATGTCTATGCTGAAAGCATTGTTCAAACTTCAGCATTCCAATATTCGTCTGTAGTCTTCTGACGAAATCATCATCAAAACACATAGCAAATCGCTCATGCTCACTTCCCTCTCCATAAAAAGTAGTTCTGTGAATCTCCCTCTTAGGTATCAGCATAATATCTCCGCTCTTGATACGATAACTCTTACCATTCAAAAAAAACTTTCTCTCCCCTGATACCAGATAATAAAATTCATAAAACGGATGATAATGCTCATTTTGCATTTCAAAAGTAGCTTCTCTTTTGATTTTTGTAATCTTAAACACGTTCTAATCCTCTCACTTCGTAATATAATATATAATAAAACAAGTTTTCAGTAGTTTTTAAATATTTACGCATCAAATATGTAGTTATTACTGTATTTATGTTGTATGATATAGTAGTCAACAAGGAAAGTCAATCATTTTGTAACAACAAAATGATTGTAATTGCACAGACAAAAGTAATGAAGAGGTCACATAAATGTGACACTTTTGCCGCACAGAATGTGCCAAGGCCCATTCATTTTCTGTCAAAATATTCCCTTGTTGAAAGAGGAGCTTATTATGAAGAAAAAATACAATTCCGAATTAATTTTAAAAGGAAATATGCTGCAGGCAATTCTATCTATTGCGATTCCTGTCGTCATAAATTCCTTCTTACAAACCATGTATAATCTGACCGATACCTATTGGCTTGGAAAGATTGGTACAGAACAGTTAGCCGCCATCAATCTGGTAACCCCTGTGCAGAATATCATACTGAATTTTGGCTCAGGTATTACAGTTGCAGGTGCCGTATTAATTTCACAATACATAGGTGCTAAAGATTATGAGAATGCCAACAGCATGGCAAATCAGATTTTTGCGTGTGCCATGATTTTCGCTTTCGCATGTGCAGGAATCTGCTTCCTTACCACTCCTGCTATCGTAGCATGGCTTGGTGCTGAGGGACTGACATTTACTTACAGTAAGACCTACCTGCAAATCGTGGTACTGGATATGCCGCTTCTCTATGCGATTAATATTTACAGTGCTACCAATCAGGCACAGGGCGATACGGTACGCCCCATGCTTTTGAATCTCTTAGGTATCTTTATTAATATGATTCTTGACCCGCTATTTATGGTAGTGTTTGACCTTAATGTAGCAGGTGCTGCTTTAGCTACGCTTCTAGCCAAAGCACCATCAGCAGCTATTGCACTCTATGCGCTTACCCGTAAGGACAAAACCATTCATCTTGACCTAAAACATATTCGCTTTGAAAAGGATAAGCTACGCTCCATTTTCCGTGTAGGACTTCCTACTGCTATCGGTGGCAGTACCATGCAGCTTGGATTCTTACTGATGAGCAGAAATGTATACGAATACGGCACACAGGCAATGGCAGCATATGGTATTGGTAACAAATGTAACGGCGTTATCACACTGCCCTCTAACGGTATTGGCTCTGCAGTTGCAACCATCGTCGGTCAGAACGTCGGTGCCAATCAATATGACAGAGCCGAACATGGCTATAAATTGTCCCGAAGAATCAGTGTTATTTTCCTTTTTGTAGGTGGTCTGATTCTATCCAGCGCTCCTGTTTCTACCGCCATTGTCAGTATCTTCTCCGACGATGCCGAGGTAATTGCTATGGCAGCAGACTTCTTAAGTATCATGGCAATCTGTTGCTGGACAAATGGTATCTATAATTCAACTGTTGGTTTATTCCAGGGAACAGGCCATACCGAGGTTAATATGATTGTGGATGCCACAAGGCTATGGGTATTCCGCTTCCTGACTTTATTCATATGCGAAAGTATATTCCACATGGGCGTCAGAAGTGTATGGTTCTCTGTTGTAGTCAGCAACGCAATTTCATCACTTATTCTATGGATTTTATATAAAACAAACTATTGGAGAAAACCCGCAACCATCAAAAAAGCTTCGCGCTAATGCGAAGCTTTTTCCGATTTATATTACCCTGCTAATCTCTCTTGAAATCTTTCCCAGTCATATACAGCTCTTAACAGTTCACCCACGCTCCATGCCTGTGCAAAGCAGCCTCTTGAAACTGTTGGCTCTTCTCCGTCATAAATCTCAGCAATCTGTCCCACACAGCCCTCATAAAGCCATTCCTTAATACCTTCTATTGCCATTCCAAGCTTGGTAATCTGTGTTGCATTCACCTTATCAGGATATTGAATCATGTAACGGATACATGCTCTATAGAAAGCGCCCAGTGGGAATGCCCATGTAGTTCCCTGATGATACGCTCTGTCTCGTTCCTCCATTGGTCCGATATAGATTCCATGAAATTCCCTGTCCTTTGGTGATAAGGTTCGTAAGCCTATTGGTGTGTAAAGTTCCTTTGTTATTTTCTCCAATACCTTACGCTCCATTTCCTCTGTCGTCATGGTAAATGGCATAGATAACGCCCACACCTGATTACAACGAACCTGATTCTCATCTCGTTTACCTGATAAAACATCCTTCAGGCACTGTTCCTCTTCATTCCAATAGTGCATCATAAAGGAGTTCTTTACCTTTGCTGCCAGTGCAGAATATTCACCCTGCAACTGATATAGCGTCATAGCATCCTCCTGCTCAATGTAGCCGCTACAAGCCAGCTTCTCTGCCATATAGCCCATAACGCACAGCGCATTATACCAGTACGCATTGATTTCTACAGGCTTACCATGTCTTGGTGTTGGCAGATAATCTCCTACTCTGACATCCATCCAGGTCAATTGCTGCAGGCCTGAACCGCCCTTAATCAGATAGTCCTCGTCCATGCGAATACCATAGTTTGTCCCCTTCATATAAGAATCCATTACCTGTATCAGATACTGCCAGATTTCATATAAAAACTCTTCATCATTAGAAAACTCCATATATTCATACACCGCATTTACAAATAACAATGGCGCATCTATCGAATTATACATCGGCTCTTCATCGCCCTCTGGGAACAGATTTGGCAAAAGCCCGTCCTTCATATATTTTGCAAAGGTTCTAAGAATGCTCTTACACTCCTCAAAGCGTCCCGTAACCATGGTGACACCGCTTAGTGCAATCATGGTATCTCTGCCCCAGTCCTCAAAGAACGGATAGCCTGCAATAATACTCTTACCCATAGTGGAATCTCTATTTACAATGTAAGAATCCGCGCTCATGGTAAGCTGCTGTCCTAGCTCACTCTTAGCAAATGCCATATCTAAAAGACCTGCTCGATATTCCTTCTCCATCTCAAGGAAATCATCGTACATGCCGTCATAATATTCATATTCATTCGTACTAAACAAAAGATAACAGTCCTCTGATTCTTCAGAAAGCTCATAGATATAATAGTGATTGGTGTGTGCCTTTCCTTTACTATCTCTGCCGTCTCTTTCATCTTGCGAAAAATAGAGACTTTCTGTAATATCATCTTCTTCCTTCTGAATCATAGCATTGGTTGCCACACAAAGCTGCGCATCCTCACACTGAATCAGATTCTCTCTCATCGTAAACTTCTGGCTCTCCGAAAATGGCGTATTCTTTGCAGTAAAACGAAGCCAAGGTGTCAGCTTCAAATCTACCGTATGTCCCTTGGCATCTTCAAGCCAATAACGCATACCTACGATATTCTCCCCATGCACCATATACATAGTCTTATGAATACGAAGTCCCTCTACCTCAAATATCCATTCAGGATAATCATCAAATACAAATTCCTTTAAATATCGAAAGCCTTCATAATCAGGCGCATCCTGCATCCTCTGTGAAGTCAGCACATGACGTCTTCCATCAATAAAAATCTCCTCTAACAGGTTGGTCACCATATGCCATCTAACATTCGGAGCCTTTTTTGCCGCCATAAAAAGTGCCTGGTCTCCACGCGCAACAGAACCAATTAAGGTAAGTGATACATAACCGCCTAGTGCATTCGTTAATAGAAAGCAGTTCTTCTCTCCTTCCTCAATACTTTTCCAATTCTCCTGCGTGTAAACAAATCTCATAGCTGTTCCTTTCCTTTCTGCCTTTTTTACCACCAAACACCGCCACGCTTCGCGAGACAGCTTATTGGACTAAAAGACATTGCCCCTACAGAACAATGTCTTTTACATACTATTCCTCTACAGTTTCAGTGCTGCCCTCTTCCTGTAATTTTACAAATCTGTCAGCTTCTGACTTCAATTCGCCTGCAATCTGACTGTTATGTTCCATCTGTTCACTAATCTGATTGATTTCCTTCACCAAATCATTCGTATTCATTGCTGCTGTGCTGACCCCATTGGTACTCTCTTCTACCGCTAAGGCGATACCATTTATTGCATCTGTAATACTGTCTACCAGCTGTGAAAGATTCTCCGTCATATCATTGAACTGACCTACAACCTCATTTACATGAGCAGCATCATCCTTATATTGCTTGCCAGAGCTTACAAAATTATCATAATCAGGTAACACATTGCTATTTACATATTCTACAATTGCATCAGAATTTTCAATCAAATCTTTAACGGCTATTGTTACCATGCCTGTAATATTCTGAATATTATTAGCTGCCTCTCTACTGGAATCAGCCAGCTGTCTGATTTCATCCGCTACAACTGCAAAACCCTTACCTGCTTCACCTGCTCTTGCCGCCTCAATAGAAGCATTCAATGCAAGAAGGTTGGTCTGACTTGAGATGCTAAGAATCTGATTTGTAAGGTCATTAACCTTATCAACACTCTTACTATCCTCCATCGCCTTCTTCAAGGATGTTAAGATACTCTCTATCTTATCACTTGTCTCCTGCTTATTATCAACCGCAGTCTGTTCAAGCTCCTGCGCGCGCTGCTTCATCTCGTTTGCATATCTGTAAAGTTCTGTTGACGCATCTGCGATTTCCTTTACATGACTTCCAACATCATCTGTATTCGCATTTACATTGGTAACTGTTGCAGACACTTCCTCCATAGACGCCGATAACTCCTGCATAACAGCAGAAATATCGCAAGAGCTTTCATTTGCAGTTGCCACATTTGAAGAAACCACTGTAACGATTTCATCCAATTCTTGCGAATCATCCGTAATTTTGCTCATAATCTCCTGCAAGGTTTCTATAAACTTATTTATTGCCACACCAAGCTTTGCAATCTCATCCTTGCCTACTATGGTAATGCGGGCTGTTAAATCTCCTTGTCTGTTTTCAATATTTTCTACAATAGCACCAATTTCCTTATTCGCCTTATCTATTGGTCGTAAAATCTCTACAATACTGATGAACCAGCCAATTACCATGATAACTACGCCAACCACTGCAAAAGCATTCGTTGTTGCTACTGCCGCATGATACACAGCTTCATTATTGGCAATCGCTGCATTCATTGCCTCTTCATTCTTAACCACCATAGCATCTAAATCTGCACGAATCGAATCCCGAATGGTTGTCAATTGTCCGTTTGCCACAGATGCAGCCATATCATCCTGATTCATAGAACTATACATAATCGCAATATCATACTTTGCAAGATATTCCTCTAAATTTGTCTGAAAAGACTCAAACAGCTCTGTTTCCTCACCTACATCCAGTTTCTGATAATAGGCTTCACAATCTGCTGTTATCGTCTCTAATAATGTAGTATACTCATTCTCTAAATTGCGCTGCTGGTCAGAGGTTGTTGCAATACAATGTGCAAAAATGACACGATGTAAGGACTCAAAGGATTCTGATATTGCTCCTAACTCCTCTATACTTGCAGCATAATTCTGTGAAATTTCTTCACTCGCCTCAAGCATATTATCCATGCCATTCATACTTACGACCATAGCTGTAATTAATATAACTGACAATATTGTTACAGGTAACAGTGCCTTGATTTTAATTGGAACATTTTTAAAAATACGCATACTACATTCCTCCATTTAATCTTGCGATTAAATTTTAATCGCAAGATTAAATTTTATCTTTAGATTAATTTTTTCTAACTGATTAAATTATACTTATTTGGAGGAACTTTTTCAACAGTTTCAGACTTTTTCTTTACCCATAATAAAATTTTAAAATTTATGTTACTCTAATTCTCATTATAACAGCACAATACCGTGTTCATTTCTTTAATCAAAAGCGGGATTTGAATGCAACGCCTTTAATCAAAAGCGGGATTAAAGGCGTAAAAATTCTTAAAGTCCAAATCTTCCTGAACGATGCGGAGCGCCTCTCCGAAGCGTTGGAAATGGACAATTTCTCTTGCTCTTAAGAATTTGATTGGGTCTGCAACCTCTGGGTCTTTTACAAGACGCAATATATTGTCATAGGTGGTTCTTGCTTTCTGCTCTGCTGCCATATCCTCAAACAAATCCGTAATCGGGTCTCCCTTAGACTGGAACTGATTTGCATTAAACGGTACTCCGCCTGCTGCCTGAGGCCATATACCAGTAGTATGGTCTACATAGTATTTATCAAAACCTGAACGTTCAATTTCATCTATAGACAAATCTCTGGTTAGCTGATAAACAATAGCCCCCACCATCTCGAAATGGGAAAGCTCTTCTACCGCTATGTCCGTTAATAGCGCTGCTACTTTCGGATTTGTCATGGCATATCGCTGCGACAGATAACGCATACTTGCTCCTGCTTCACCATCTGGGCCGCCATACTGGCTGATTATCACCTGTGCAATTTCAGGATTCGACTCCGTGATTCTTACAGGGAACTGCAATCTTTTTTCATACACAAACATTAATGATACCCCCTCTCCCATGGCGATGGCTGTAATGACCAGCTCCACTCTCTTGCATCTGCTTCAACATTATCCAATGATAATGGTCCATATTTTTCAGCAAATTCCTTCATAAGCTGCTTCTTCACGCTATTATAATAGCGAAAAGACTCAATCGCCTGCACATCTGATGGGTGAGTATCCAGATAAAGATTCAAATCCTTCATGGCAAAATCTACCTTGCCAATTTCCTCCAATAGTCTTACTCTGTCACTGCATGTCATATTCCGATTCTGCATCCACACTCTCTCCTTCCTGTAAACGGTTTATAAAGTTCAGGAAAGATGGTTCCCTTTTGGTACGCTTCCTGCAGCGTTTCAAAGGTTCGTGCATCCCTTTGCCAGGGGACATAAGCCATCGCTATCGGGAACTGTTCCATAGAACAATTTCGCTCCATGGACATTCTTTGTTTCATATCCTGCATTTCTATTCTCCTAATCATAGATATTTACTTTATCATATGATTTTCAAATATAAACGCTACTCTAATCTCGCGATTCAGGCAATCTGTTTCGAATAAAGAATCGTGAAAGCTTCTTCGCCCCAAAAGGCTTAACTGAGGAAAGATAACTATATCCAGCAACTGTCTTGTTACAAGCTAACGCTGCTACAAAGATAATATTTCCAATAATAAAGCCCCACAGATTAAAACAAGCAGTCAGCACCAGATTAATCATTCTGAAAAACTTTACCGCATAGCCAAGCTCATAATTCTGCTGAGTATAGCTTGCCAGTGCCACGAAGGACATATATAGCATTACCTCGCTATTAAACCAGCCGCTCTTTACTGCAAATTCTCCAAGCACAATTGCCGCCACCACACTAAGGGGGGTTGATAACATACTAGGCGTATTTACTGCCGCAAGCTTTAAGCCGTCAATGGCAAACTCCAGAATCAAAAACTGCCATATCAGCGGAATATTAACATTATCCTGTATCATCGTAAATTCAAAGGTTTTTGGTATCCACTGAGGATTCTGCATAAAAAGTAGAAAGGTCGGTGTCAAAAAATAATTCATCAAAAAGGTCAGCAAACGAGCAATTCTTAGATAGGTTCCTGTAATCGGCGGAAAATAATAATCATCTGCATCCTCTACAATATCTAAAATACTAACAGGCAAAATCATGGCTGACGGTGAATTGTCTACCAGCAAAATAATATTTCCCTCCAGAATCTGGGCTGCCGCAGTATCAGGTCTCTCTGTATACTTAAACTTCGGAAGCGGATTATACCATTTCCCTTGATATAAGCATTCTGCCAGACTCTCCTGATTCATTGTAAGAGCATCCACTTTAATATTCTGTATTTTATTCTTAATCGAATCCAGAAACTTCTTATCCACGCGTGAATCCATATAGCATAGGGCAATATCCGTCTTAGAGGTTACACCTGCCTGCATATGCTCGATTCGCAAATCTGTACTTCGTATACGTCTTCTGACAAGTGCCGTATTAAATATAATCGTCTCCACAAAACCATCTCGCGAACCTCTAAGCGCCTTATCCTTATCAGGCTGCTCCACCCCTCTTGCAGGATAAGTTCTAGAGTCAATAAGTACACAGGACTCAAAGCCTTCTACCAAAATAGCAAAGTATCCGCTTAACACGTTGCGGATAATTATACTGAAATCCTGACTATCCTCCACCTCCACATAGGGCATAACCTTATTCATCTCTGTTGCGCTCATGGGCAAATCTCTTGGCTGCAATCCCATGACAAACTGCAAAAGCTTCATCATCAGTTCATCCTTACAAAAACCATCCACAAAATAGAATACCGCTCTCCTGCCCCCCACTGTAATATCACGACTTACCACATCAAAGTTCTGCTGTACCGCTAATTCTTCATCCAGATACTGCCTATCCTTATCAAATACTCCAAACATAAAAACCTCCACCTGCATACTTCGTCTTCGTTGCGACTTAGTATGTCCCGTGGAGGTATCTTTTATGTATATTATTTACTTTGTTCCTGTACTTCCATGTCCACCGCGATTTGGCCCTGTAAGCTCTGTCACCTCTTCAAAGGTAAGCTCTGGCTGCTGCTCCATAATTCTGAACTGGCAAATACGGTCATTAAAATGGATCTCCGTATCTCTTAATGCATACACTGGCATAAACCACTGATCATCATTACCACAATATCCACCTTCGCCAGTCTCACGGTCAGGTCCATCAATTACTCCCTGATGATTCACCTGAATCACACCGTAATTCTTGAAGGTTGAGCTTCTTGGCACCACATGTGCTTCGTAACCTCTTGGAAGCTCCATTGCAATTCCCAATGGAATAAGCTTAAACTCGCCTGCCTTCAAGGTAATATCCGCTGCTGCTCTAAGGTCAATCCAATTACCCTTTGTAATCTTGGATACTCTTTCTAAATTGTCATGAAAATACTTTATCTTAATGTTTAACATCTCGTTATCTTACCCTTTCCAATACCTATTACGCGTCGCAGCCGTAGCTTGCAATATCCATACCGCCCTTGAAGGTAACAATGTTATCCTCCTTCATCTGCTTAGCGCCTACTGTCTCTCTTCCCATCGGAATCTCATCATGGTCACCACAGAAAAGTATCGGTACAGAAATATCCTCCTGCTGTAAGGTTGCCTGCACATTGATTACACGCTGATTCGAGCTTCCCTTCCAAAGAAGTGTTACATCTCTGTTGGCTAATTCAAACTCTCCATCCACAAGCACATCCACATATTGCATCAATGGATAATTCATAATATTCTCCCATACATCTCCTGTATAAAGCCATATATTCTTATCAGGATATTTTAACTTAATCTCTGCCATAAGTGCCTTGACATCTGCACGGTTTGCCGAATGAAGCGGGTCTCCGCCTGAAAAGGTAATTCCTGAGATATAATCCTGTTCTAACTGTTCAAATATTTCTTCCTTTGCTGCCTCATCAAACAACAAACCACCATTAGGGTCCCATGTCATAGGATTCTGACAGCCTTCACAGCAATGAGAACAGCCCGCAACCCACAATACTACTCTCAGTCCTGCACCATTAAGCATATCATCCTTCGTAATATTATGATATCTCATTACATCGACTTCCTTTCTGCTATCTCTGCCATCTTTGCATCATTTAATCTGGTATCGCCATGAACTCGTGAGTATGACAAATATCCATTCATTCTTTCAATCTTGGTCAGATTACTGCTGCCGCACTTTGGACAAACATCCATCTCTAACTCCTGATGTCCGCAGTCATCGCAGTATGCAAGTGACAGATTTACACCTTCATAGAAGCCCATATCCATTGCTCTTCTTACCAAAGTCTTAATCGCCTCGATATTATAATCAATCGGATACTTCACATATTGAATCTTGCCACCATTAGACAATTCCCAGAAACGATACTCCAGATTCTGCTTCTGAATCGGTGTAATATCTTCGGAAACATGGCAATGGAAGCTGTTGCTAACATATTCTCTATCTGAAACACTCTCTACAATACCGTATTTCT
>JAFUKJ010000112.1 GCA_017467805.1 Lachnospiraceae bacterium | reverse complement strand
GGTACATATTTATCCTATACACAGGTGCTTTAACTCTTGGTTTTATCCCTATATTTGTATATTGCTAATACCTACGAGGTACGGTAACGAAAATCCTGTCGTGGTACCTCGAATCTAGGTATTTTATATCCATTTAATAAGATTTTTGGGTACAGGAACACTTTTATTGAGCATAGGATATCGGTTTTACTAGTTTTCGATATCTTGTGCTTAAATTATTTTGCCTGTACCTCATATGTCACAGTTTGGAATGTCTGACTACTCAGGCGCATGCGCTAACAAGGTTTGTGCAGTACGTATAGATAGTTGAATCTGTTTATAAGTACTTTGACCTTTGTTGTACCATTATTTAATCGGCTAAAAAGGTGTACAGGAGAGCAAAAATCGCTGTGGTACACCAAAATATGTAATTTTCTAGATAATAGTGATAGGTGACAACTCCACTTTTATTCGACTACCTAGGCGCTACCCTAAATTCGTAATATACGCAAAGGAAGCTCCTCCACACCAGCACGAATCGCATCCACGCCCCCCCTGCTCAACATCATAGACATCGCAAGCAATAAACTTTGCACCAGCTGCCTCTATCTTCTCTCGAAATGTTTCATAGGAATAATACCACACTTCATGACCTCTTGACACTAATTAATTATCGTTTCTATTTTCCATTTTCTTAAGCTCGCTCAGATTGTGGTTTGCTCTTCTCACCTCATTAAAATATGACACGTAATAAATACCCGCAAGCACAATATAAGGCACTGTAATCTGTAGAAACAGCTCCCGATAAGCATTAGGAGACACCTCCACCAGTTTGCTCATCACAAAGAGGCCAAGCATTACTCCACCGATCACAACAATATATTGTCCTATCATAACAAAAACCAGAGGCACTTTATCAAAAATGCGATGCATAAACAATACAAAAGTCGCGAAACAGGTAACCACAAACATCATTCCAAAATTCATCACATAGTAAGGATCCTGATAACTGCTTATTCCTTCCATGAAAATTTTTACCAGGGACAAAATTGTATATACCACACATACAGAAAGCAAATATTCTTTTACAACTTTCATGATTCCGTCACCTTCTTTTCCAAATACTTATAAAACTCATTTTTATAGCTTCGATTTAAAACAATCCGTTCCCCATTATCCATCACAATATTCACACGCATATTCATCTGTGCATTCAGCTCCTGAATATGGTAAATGTTGACTAGCATAGACTTACTATTTCTTGCAAAACCCACTGAACCAAACTTATCCATAAACTGCTGCAAGCCATAAGTAATACGCCAAACACTGTCCTTCAGGTACGCGTACGTTTTTCGTTCCACAACCTCTATGTAAAGAATTTCTCCAGGTGTCATCATTCTTTCTCTTTCCGTTTCTTCATCTTTCCCTGGAATCATTCCCTCAAGGGCAGACAAATATTGTTTTATTGCCATGGTTTCTTCGTCCATTTGATTATAATACAAGTCTATATGATTTTCTTTTAAATTAGGCTCTTGGTAGACATTAATTTTCACTGTCAATACCTCATTTCCTTTTATTCTATTTCAACAGCTTATATTATATAATAAATGCCAAAGCTAGCACAGCATAAGTTTTCTTAAAATCCTTGTTCCAAAACACGTAAACTGCACCAAACAGAAAACCTACTACGATACCTACCAACCCAATCCATATACTACCCTTGGTAAAGCAATGAGCAAATCCCCAAGTAAGTCCTACGATAATACCTCCATAAGGAACATTCTTCTTTTTAAATAGCTTCTCCAGCGAATTCTGTCCGAATACAATAATTAAAGTGAAAAGAACTACTTCTGCCAGATAATAAAGATGTTGAAATACAAATTTCAGCACGCCGAGTTTTTGAAATTCACGAATAATTTTTAACCCACCTGCATCAACATAATTTTCAAGCACCATAAATCCGATTAAAACACAGCTTGCTATAATTCCCTTACGAGTCCACTTACTGTCGATTCCTTTTAACTGAAAACCTAAATCCTTTTTGGCACTTCTCACAATAAAAGCTGCAACTACCAGCCAGGTAATAATAGTTACAGACCAGTGAATAATACGTTCTGTCGCTGTAAATTCATTCATGGGATGACCATAAATAAGCGGCTCCAGCCAATATGCATATAGTACCTCTATACCCAGCCCGCCAAACGCCAACATTGCTAATTCAAAATACTGATAACTCTCGCTTTTAAAAAAAGATTTTATTTTGTTTATCATTGATTCATACCGTCCTTTCTTTTATAAATGAACTTTAATAAAAATTCCCGAAAAAGAAAAGCGATTTTGTTTATGTTGCAATTACATCGTTTATGTTGCAAAAATACGTCAATGCAAACATTTACAGACCTGCTACTTTACTCATGTTTGGCATTCGCCAAATTGTCCACTCGTAAAAAAGAGGCTCCTACAAGAAAACTTGCATCGCCTCCTATTACTCCTGTCAAAAATGAACTCAATTCTTCAACATCTCTTCAATAAATATCCCATACCCTCTAGTCGGGTCATTCACCAGCACATGCGTCACCGCACCGATAATTTTACCATTTTGTACGATAGGTGAGCCGCTCATTCCCTGCACGATGCCGCCCGTCAACGCAAGCAACTCTTCATCCACCACTTCAATCGAAATCTGTCTGTTCAGATTCTCATGATTTAATGATAATTTCGTAATCTTTACATCATAATATGCCGCTTCGCCATTCACATTGCAGTATATCTGCGCATCTCCAACTTCAACCTCCTGTTTAAATCCCGCAGGAAGAGCATCCGCTCTATTTACCTGATAATTATCACCTACCACACCGTAGATTCCCTGTGTAGAATTGGTCGTAATCATACCATATACATTGTTCTCATTATATTCAATAACACCTGTAAGCTCACCTGGCGAACCCTTTTCTCCCTTTTTAATATTAACGATTTCCGCCTGATACAACAAACCATTTCCAAGTGTAAGCAGTTCTCCTGTATCATTGTCATTCACCCCATGTCCTAATGCACCAAAGTTATTGTTGGAATCAACATATGTCATCGTTCCAATACCCTGCGCACTATCACGAAGCCATGCTCCAATTTTATACACTCCGCCTTCATCTGTTTCTGGCTTAATTACAACCTGAAGAAGCTCATCTTGTCTGGATATCTGAAAAACAATCTCCCTGTCACCATTCTCTTCCACATACTCTCGTACCTGCTTCTTATCATTTGCCGCGATACCATCTACTGCCAAAATATAATCTCCAACCTGCAGCTTATTTTCTGCTGGCGAATATCGTTCTCCGTCTGCACTACTGAAGCTTCCGATATCCACGACTAAGACGCCCTGCGTTTTCATGTAGATTCCAATCGGCTGTCCTATCGGTGTCAGCAATATATCTTCAACAATCTCGATTTCTATGTTTTTAAAGGGAACAATTCCAAAAAGCTTCAATTCCATCTGATAAGTGTCCATCGTCTCTCCTGCAATTAATGTTACTGGCTGATTTAATGCAATTACGGTAGATGAATCCGCATTCACTGTGCCTGATGCTGGAATCTGCAAATCAAATCTTTCGCTTGTTCCTGCCTTAATGCGAATCGTATCGGGAATTTGTGCCAGATAGTAACCGTATAATGCCAAGGTAAAGATTCCAAGTCCAAAGCCAAATAATACATATAACCACCAAAATCTTTTTTTCTTTCCCATATCCATACCTTCCCCATCTCACCTATTTATTTGATGTTTTCCTACCTTCAAATAAACGCTTTCGTATCTCTATCTACATCTGTAGTATGTGATGTTTTCACAAAAATTAATCAGGATTATTATGTAAATATTTGATTGTTGAAACAAAAATTATATGATAAAATAAAATATATTCTGAATATTAAGATAATTGAGTGTAATTTTAATGTAAAAGGGGATATTT
This sequence comes from Lachnospiraceae bacterium, assembly GCA_017467805.1. Taxonomy (GTDB): domain Bacteria; phylum Bacillota; class Clostridia; order Lachnospirales; family Lachnospiraceae; genus COE1. The sequence continues at coordinate 41,891 of JAFUKJ010000112.1, read as the reverse complement.
TTATGTATCATGACAACATTACAGGACTTCCTGTATACGAGTCCTTTTTGGACTTTTCGCAGAAAATGAGAGCTGCTTCTGAAAGAAATCGCTTTGCAATTCTTTCACTTAACATGAAATCATTTCATCGTATTAACCAAATCTATGGTTATCAGAAGGGAAATGATTTTCTTGCATTGCTTACCCAAAAATTAATCAGAAAAAATTCTTATATGTTGTCTGCCTGTCGAATGCAAGCAGATTCTTTTGTCGTTCTGATTGATATTCCGCAAATTACACTGGAGAATCTGAAAACACATATCGAAACAGCATTCGCTGACTTCGTGCAGCTTATACAGCCATTATTCCCTGACGTAAAGCTTGCACTTCATGGTGGTATTTATCTTCTTTCCGACTATACAACAACCATTCATGAGGCCATTGAGCATGCAGACATCGCCAGAAATTCCATAGAAGAGACTTCACATACCGCAGCAGGAAGCAGCCAAATCTCCTTTTATCAGGATGCTTTACTTGGAAAGTTAAATCCTGCCCATAAAATCATTCCTCTCTTCGAGGATATTATGGTCGCAAATCATTTAATTATTTATCTTCAGCCCAAATTTGATATTGATGATTTGCAGCCGATTGGCGCAGAAGCCTTGGTTCGTATTATGGATTCCAACGGTAAGATTCTGAAACCCAATGCTTTTTTATCTGTATTAGAGCGTTATGGCTTCATTCATGAGCTGGATTTAATGGTAATTGAAAGTATTTTGAAGATTATTGATAAATGGTATACCACTGGTATTCAGCCGATTCCAATTAGTATTAATTTATCAGGACGTGATTTTTCATCAGATGAATTTACTAAGATTTTTGCTGAAATGATGGAGAAATATCCTTCTGCACTGAAATATATTGAGTTTGAAATTTCAGAAAGTACCTTCTTTGATAACCCTGATTATATGCTTCAGGAGCTGAATAAGCTACACAATCTCGGATATCGAATTACAATGGACGCCTTTGGCAAAAATAACTTTGCAATGAATACCTACGGCATTCCACCTGTGGATACTATTAAGCTTAATCGCAGCTTTTTAAATATGGGTATGAAAAACACAAAGAACTTCCTTTACATTCAGAAATTAATAGAGACCTTCCAGGATTGCAATATTTCTGTTATCTGTGAGGGAATTGAAAATAAAGAGGAAGAAGAATTTGCCAAGGAATGCGGCTGTCGCTATGTACAGGGTTACTTCTACGACCGCCCTATGCCGCTTGACATCTTCCAAAAGAAATATATGGAATACAGCTACTTACTATACCATGTTTAAAAGGAAGCCTTATAAGGCTTCCTTTTTCATTTTCGCTGTATGAATTAACTCTTTTGCATTCTCTCTGACTGCATCTGTAATTACTTCTCCGCCAAGCATTCTTGCAAGCTCATCAACAGACTCCTCGGCATTCATCTCCGTAATGCCTGTAACAGTTGCATTGTCCTCTGCTCTCTTGGCAATGATGAAATGATGGTCTGCCATCGCTGCAATCTGCGGTAAATGCGTAATACAAATAATCTGATGATTCTTCGCAATCACACCAAGCTTCTCAGATACCTTCCATGCTGTCTTACCACTGATACCCGTATCAATCTCATCAAATATCATAGTCGGAATCTGGTCTCTTGACGCAAGTACAGTCTTAATTGCCAACATAATACGCGATAACTCACCACCGCTGGCTACACTGCCAAGGTTCTTCATCGGCTCACCAGGATTCGTTGAAATCATAAACTCAACATCGTCATTTCCTAATGCAGAATACTCTTCCTTCTTACGAACCTGTATTTCAAATGACACCTCCAGAAAATTAAGCTCTGTTAATGCCTGAATCATATCCTCCGAAAGCTTCTTCGCCTCTTTCTTGCGTACCGCTGATGCCGCCTCACAGGTCTGCAATAACTCCTTCTCGGTATCTGCAAGCTCTTTCTCCAGCTTTGCCTGATATGCATCCGCATTACGAAGCTTCTCGATTCGCTGCTCTAACTCCTCCTGATACTGCTTAACAGCTTCTATACTGCCGCCATATTTGAGCTTCATATGATTCAGAAGATTCAAACGCTCCTCTGTTTCTCTAAAGCTTTGCTCGTCAAACTCCATATCAGACATATAGCCTGCTATACTTCGATTAAAGTCACTTACTAAATCATCTATATTCTCAAGCTCTAAGGTCAACTGCTTTGCCGTGTCGTCAAACTCCTCAATCGCACGCAGTTCTCTTACCGCTCTGCCTACCGAATCAGCGACACTGTTGGAACCTGCTCCTAATAAAGAATAAACCTTAGAAGCCGCTTCTACCAACTGTCTGCTGTTAGTCATCCTACGATATAATGTCTCTAACTCGTCATCCTCACCTGAAGTCAGATTGGCATCCTCTATCTCTGAATATTCAAACTCTGCCAAAGACAGTTCCTTTGCCTTTGCACTCTCATCCACACGGAACTCGTCCAATTCCTTTCTCAATGCAACATATCTGCGATAGCTTTCCTTTAGCTTAACCTTAATCGGTGCAAGCTCTTCTGCCGCAAAGGAATCCAAAATCTCCATATGATTCTTCTTATATAGCAATGACTGATGCTCATGCTGCCCATGAATATCAATCAAAAGCTCAGCCAGCTCCTTAATCTGCTTAGTCGTAACAGTCTCACCACATACCTTACAAATGCTCCGATTTGGCTGAATCTTACGCTGGATAATCACGATACCGTCCTCTTCTACTGGAATCTCCATCTCCTTAATTCTCTGTAGCATATCTGCATCAGAAATCTGGAAAACCAACTCCACCAGCGCATATTCTGCACCATGACGAATCATATCCTTGTCAGCTCTTGCTCCCAAAGCAAGATTAATAGAGCCGATAATAATTGACTTACCCGCTCCTGTTTCTCCACTTAAAATATTAAGTCCTTCCCTAAAGCTTACCTCTGTCTCCTTAATGAGCGCGAGATTCTTAACATGTAAACTTATTAACATATCCTTCTCCTATGCATCTCCTCGGGCTTTAGACTATTATGTGCGCTTATCTATAGCCAAATTCTAAAGACTTAGTTCTCCAGAATCTCACTAATCTTGTCCATCAAGGCTTCTGTCTCTTCTACAGTCTTAACAGCAGCCATAATTGTGTCATCCCCTGCAATACAACCAAGAATCTCAGGGAACTTCATTGCATCAAGTGCCGCAGCTACAGCCATAGCCATACCCTGCACCGTCTTGATAACTAATATATTCTGTGCATTATCCATGGATACAAAGCCATCCTTTAATACTCTGATAAACTTGTCTCCCAGATAACTGTCATCATTCTTTAAAATAATATACTTCTGCTTGCCATTGCCTGTTGCAATCTTAGAAAGCTTCAACTCACGAATATCTCTGGAAACAGTTGCCTGCGTTACCTCAAAACCCTCTGCCTTTAAGTAAGCAGCCAGTTCCTCCTGTGTCTCGATATCGTACTTCTTAATCAAATCAACTACTACTTCATGTCTCTGTCTCTTCATTCCAGTAATCCCCTTATTAAATGATCCTCATTTTCTTTTGTAATGTATCTAAGAAACTTTCCTTACTTAGCTTGATAATCTTTGTCACCTTATCGGAACGAATGATTCTAATCTTATCTCCCTCATTGAGATTCACAGGATTACGACCATCAAAGCTGGCATCTACCTCCTGCTTCTCTCCCTGCTTGTAATCACCAATCTCTACGTCAATCACATCATCCTCAGCAAGAATAATTGTACGATTATTCACCATAGAATGTGTGCAGACAGGAGTCATTAAAATCAATCTTGCCTTAGGCTCTACGATAGGACCACCTGCGGACAAATTATAAGCTGTTGAGCCTGTCGGTGTTGATATAATCATTCCATCGGCACTATAAGTACTCAAAAGCTGACCGTTAACATAGATTTTAAAGTTAATAACATGCAATGCACCCTTACGATTAATTACGATATCGTTGAGGGCAATCATTGGAGTAATACGTTCCCCTGCTATGACTGGAAATCCTGTCAGCATCATCCTGCTCTCAACCTCATACTTATCCTCAATCAGACGATCCAAGGCACTGTCTATCTGGTCCTTCTCAACCTCTGCAAGATATCCCAATGTACCAAGATTCACTCCAATAAAAGGAATATGCATCTCCTGATAATCTCCTGCAGCTCGCAACATCGTGCCATCGCCGCCAAGGACTATAATACACTCTACACTATCGTCTGCCTTCTCCTTACAGATGCATCCATGCTCTGTCAGATACTTGCGTATGTATTCGGTTGTCTCACAGTTCGTATCTTTTAACTCATTTGTATAAATATAAAAAGTCTTCATCTATGCTCCTGTGTCCGCTTTGCTATTACTATCATAACACATTTTTCATGAAATTCTAGTCAAATTTACTAAATATCTAAAGTTTTATGCGCTTCTTTTACAATACTATGTATCAAGTCCGCATAAATAACATGTGGTGGAGTTTCCACATTTGATTTATCCTCTGCCTTATATATATGCAATAAATATTCAATATTGCCTTCAGGACCACGAATTGGTGAAAATTCCAAATGCAATACTTCAAATCCTATACTTACCGCATAGTCCATAACCTTTTCAATAACCTCTATATGAACCTCAGGCTCTCTGACTACACCCTTCTTACCAACCTTCTCTTTACCAGCCTCAAACTGCGGCTTAATTAGGCAAACCATCTGTGCTCCTGTCTTCAAAAGATTGTAAGCAGGCTCTAAAATCTTAGTCAGCGATATAAAAGAAACATCTACAGATGCAAAATCCAAATCATCCTCTATATCTTCGCGCACCATATATCTGAAATTCGTCTTTTCCATACATACAACACGCTCATCATTTCTCAGTTTCCATGCAAGCTGGCCATGACCTACATCCACGGAATACACTTTACATGCACCATTCTGCAGCATACAATCTGTAAACCCGCCTGTAGACGCACCAATATCCATACATACCTTATCTGTAAGAGTAATATCAAAATGATTCATTGCTTTTTCAAGCTTCAAACCACCTCTACTCACATATTTAAGAGTATTGCCTCTTACCTCTATTGTGACCTTTGTCTCGTCAAACATAGCACCTGCTTTGTCTTCCTTTTGGTCATTTACATATACACAGCCTGCCATGATAACAGCCTTTGCCTTCTCTCTCGATTCAGCCATTCCCTGTCTCACCAGCAAAACGTCTAAACGTTCTTTCATTCTAAGCCTCTCTTTCAAAACGCTTCTTTATCTTGCGAATAATCGATGCCGCATCAATGCCAACTTCTTCACGCAGAATATCCACGTTTCCATGCTCTACATACTCATCTGGTATGGTTATATTTAAAATATCAGGTGTTACTTTTGAACCCTTCTTGGAATCAAGATAACTACGAACCTTCTCACCAAATCCGCCACTTGCCACATTCTCTTCCATAGTAACTACAAGCGAATGCTCTCTGCATGCTTCGTCTAGAATATCTGTGTCAATCGGCTTAACAAATCGCGCGTTAATAATACTACAAAAATATCCATCAAGTACCAACGCTTCTCTTACTGCAAGCGCAGTCTTAAGCATACTGCCCACAGCAACCAGTACGATATCCTTTTCCTTATAAATCCACTCACCCTTTCCATATATAATCGGCGCGCGGAATTCCTTTAACTCATCAAAGGCTTCCCCTCTTGGATAACGAATCGCTATCGGTCCTTCAAAATCAATTGCAAACTTCAGCATATCTGAAAGCTCCCATTTATTCTTAGGAGCCATAATATTCATATTCGGAATAGATGAAAGATAGGATAAATCAAAAATTCCCTGATGAGTCTCTCCATCACTTCCTACCAAACCTGCCCTATCAATTGCAAATACAACAGGTAAATTCTGAATACACACATCATGCAATATCTGGTCATAAGCTCTCTGTAGGAAAGATGAATATACCGCAACTACGGGCTTTAAGCCGCCTGCCGCAAGTCCCGCTGCAAAGGTCACTGCATGTTCTTCTGCAATTCCCACGTCAAAGAAACGCTCAGGATACATATTACGGAATCGCTTTAAACCTGTTCCATCTGCCATAGCAGCTGTTATCGCTACCAGCTTCTCCTCACGCTCTCCCATCTTACACATAACTGTGGAAAATACATCCGTATAATTCGACTTTGTTTTCTGCTTTAACGGAAGTCCTGTTTCTATATCAAAAGGCTCTGCACCATGAAATCTTGCAGGATGACGCTCTGCAGGTAAAAAGCCCTTTCCTTTATTCGTCAGTACATGCACTAATACTGCAGACTTGCATCTCTTGGCCTCACGGAAGACCTTTAACATCGCATTGATGTTATGTCCATCCACAGGACCAAGATAGGTAATTCCCATATCCTCAAAAAACATTCCTGGAATTACCAAATGTTTTACTGAGCTCTTAGCTCTTCTAATGCTCTCAACAATTGGCTCGCCGAGCTTAGTATCCATTAATGAATTATAGATACCCTCTTTCATGTCCAAATATTTATCCGCTGTTCTGATATTATTCAAATACTTAGAAACACCGCCTACATTCTCAGAAATAGACATATTATTATCATTTAACACAATAATAAAATTAGTCTTCATTCTTGCTGCGTTATTTAACGCCTCATACGCCATTCCACCAGTAAGGGAACCATCTCCGATTACAGAGACAATGGTATGATTCTGATGCATAATATCACGTGCCTTTACAAGACCAAGCCCCGCCGAAATAGAAGTAGAACTATGCCCTGTGTCAAAGCAGTCACATTCACTTTCATTACGCTTTGGGAATCCGCTCATTCCACCATATTTTCTTAAATTCTCAAACCCTGCTCTTCTACCTGTCAAAAGCTTATGAGTGTAAGACTGGTGTCCCACGTCCCATACAATCTTATCCTCTGGCAGATTGAGGCTTAAATGCAAAGCCATTGTTAACTCAACTGCACCAAGATTGGAGCCTAAATGACCACCATTTACACTGATTTTCTGAATCAGGAACTCTCTGATTTCCTGTGCAAGCTGATTGTACTGTTCGGGTGCAACCTTTTTTATATCATTTTCTCTTTCTATAGACTCTAATATCATTTCATTAGCTCCTTATCAGGGCTACGCTTATTTTACCCTTGTTATCAGGCTTCTAATAAGCTCCACCAAAAACTCATTCTTCTGTTCCAATGATTCCAACACCGAAATTGCGTGAGCCGACATCTCCTGCTGTTCCCTTGTTGCCTGCTCCAATCCCTTTAATGTAACATATGTTGTCTTATGATTCTTCTCATCACTTCCGATAGGCTTTCCTAGAACTTCCAAGGTACTGGTCACATCCAAAATATCATCCTGAATCTGAAATGCAACTCCAACCTCATAGGCTGCCTGTTCCATCAACGCAACATTTTCATTAGATGCTCCAGCAAGCACAGCACCAATCATCATCGATGCTTGAATCAACGCCGCTGTCTTATGTTCATGGATAAATAACAGTTGTTCTTCTGTTACTTTATCCCCTAAACTCTCAGCCTCTATATCAGCAGTCTGCCCACCTATCATTCCATAAATACCTGCTTTGTTTGCCAATATCAGCATAGCCTTGGCAACGGCTAACGGCTGCTTGGACATTTCAAAAGCCTTCAATGCAGTTTCAAAAGCAAAGTTCAGTAATCCATCGCCTGCCAAAATCGCCTCTGCTTCACCAAACTTTTTATGTGTCGTCAGCTGACCTCTTCGATATTCATCATTATCCATTGCAGGTAAATCATCATGTACAAGAGAATAGGTATGTATCATTTCCATAGCTGCCATAAATGGCTCTACTACCTTTCCTTCTCCACCAAACAAACGATAGGTCTCCTGCATCAGCATAGGACGCAGACGCTTTCCACCTACTCTAACACTATAATTCATTGCTTCAATGACTGTCTTCTGTGGTCCATCTTCCTTCGGAAGATATGCCTCCAGTATTGATTCTATTTGAGACGTTCTACCTTGTAATTCCTCTTTAAAATTCATCTAACTCACCATTTTCATTGATTTTTAAAACTTCCTTCTCGATTCTGTCAATCTTATCATTGCATGACTGAATCAGCTGCATTCCTTCCTGATACGCCTTGAAGGAAGCCTCCAAAGAAATATCCTCAGCCTCCAGCTTAGCAATTGTTTCCTCAAGCTTCTCAAATGTCTGCTCTAATGTCAGGTCCTTTGCCATGTCTAATCCTTGCCTTTCTCATCATGAATCTCTGAATAACACTTCTTTACAACTGCATCCACACTACCGTCTTTCAGATAAATACGGAGTGTATCCTCCTCCTGAAGCTGCTCAATGCTTCGTAGCGCCTGCCCCTTGGCATCCTCTACAAAGGCATATCCCTTGCTCAGCTTATCCAAAGGCGATAATCCCTTTAGCTTCTCTATATTCAATGCAAGCCTATGCTTCTGCATCGTAATTTTCATCTTCATTCGGGCATCCAGCTTCTCCTCGAGTTCCATACAGTAAGTTCTTTTCTCCTGTATTTGGTTTGCAGGAGATAAATATTTCATCTGCATCTGAAGCTTCTCCAGTTCACTACGCTGCCTGTTAATCTTCTGATACATACGAATCCCCAACTGCTGCTGATATCCCGCCAACTTATCCACAAGCTGCTGATAAGAATACACAGCAAGCTCAGCTGCCGCCGATGGCGTAGGGGCGCGTAAATCAGACACATAATCTATAATTGTCGTATCTGTCTCATGACCTACCGCTGAAATAATCGGCACAGAACAGTTGAACACCGCCTCTGCCACGATTTCTTCATTAAATGCCCATAAATCCTCTATAGAACCGCCACCACGGCCAACAATCATAACATCCACATTCTGCTGCTCTAATGCACGAATACCATTCACAATGCTCTGCGCCGCATTCTCTCCCTGCACAATGGCTGGATAGAGAATAATTCTGATATATGGATTCCTTCGCTTTGTAACTGTGATAATGTCTCGTACTGCTGCTCCTGTCGGCGCGGTAACTACGCCTAATGTCTGAACATATTTAGGAATTGGCTGCTTATACTCTGTAGCAAACATCCCCATCTCTTCCAGACGTCTTTTCAATCTTTCAAATTTCTCATATAAAAGCCCAGCTCCATCCAATACAATCTGCTTTGCATAAAGCTGGTACTTTCCATCTCTTTCATATACATCAATTGTACCGCCAACCACTACCATTTGCCCTTCCTCTAATTTAAAGGAAAGGCCGGTGCGATTGCCGGCAAACATAACACACGCTATTGTTCCTTTTGCATCCTTCAGAGTAAAATAAATATGCCCTGTCGAATGATACTTACAATTGCTCACTTCACCTTTCACAAAAATAGCACGCAGCATATAATCCTGTGTAAACATATTCTTGATATAGCTATTCTCCTGTGCAACTGTATATACGTTCTGCATAATCATCACATGCCTTTTCTACGCTGTCTGCATACAATGCTTTATTCCCTGCTATTATGCAAACTTAGCTAACACTCCATTTACGAAGCCTGCTGACTCCTCTGTACCAAACTTCTTAGCAAGCTCTACCGCTTCATTAATCGCTACACCTGTTGGCACATCCTCGTCAAACATAATCTCATATACTGCCACACGCAAAATAGTAAGGTCCACCTTATTCATTCGCTCTGTTTTCCAGCCCTTAGCCTTCTGATTAATCATCTCATCAAGCTCTTCTAACTTCTCAATAATCTGACCACTCTTATTAGAGATGTATGCAGCATGCTCTTCCTTCAGCTCTAACTCATAATCCTCAAAGAAATACTTCTCCTGCTCTGACATCTCACTCTTATCGTTAAATTCTATTCTGAAAACAAATTTGAAAATCTGCTCTCTAAGCTCTCTTCTGCTCATTGATTCCTATCCTCTGCTTGTCTTTTTAATTCGCTTAATTAGTAGCCATGTCGATTCCGACAATACGAATATTCACATCTGCCACCTGAAGTCCTGTCATCGTCTCGATTGCATTCTTAACTCTATCCTGCACAGCCTTGCAGGTATCAGGAATATTAAATCCATATGCAAGGTTTACGGCAAGGTCTACACTTACAAGCTTCTCTAAGATGTCAACCTTAACACCCTTAGTCAGCTTCTTCGCACCTACCTTGCTAATCAGCTCATTCGTAATATTTCCAACCATAGCAGTCACACCATCAACCTCTGTTGCTGCAAGACCAGCTATCATAGCTACTACATCATTTGCAATTCTTACAGTTCCGAACTCGTTCTTATCACTATTTGTCATCATTCGCTTTTCTGTACCTCTCTCCATGAGCCAAAACCTCCTACCTTTTATCACAGTACAGTAAATTCTAGCTATAAAGACTTTAACTTAACACCTACTGTACTGTTCTCATTATACCAAAACACAAAATATTTGCATAGTATGATTTTAATTGCGTCCAAATTCTGACAAAACAAGACCTTTATTTCTATCTAAAGTCATACCAATACTCCATGAATTAATAAAGAGTAATAAAGGATTACCCTTTAAGTCTTTAATCTTCTTCATATCTGATGTTCCTACCAGCTTAGCAAGGTCAATCTCATCCTTATTCTCAATCCATCTGATATGCTCGTATGGCAATGGCTCAAGCTTAATATCTACATTATATTCGCTTTCCAGTCTGTACTTTAATACATCAAACTGTAACACGCCAACTACTCCTACGATGATTTCCTCCATACCTGTATTAAATTCCTGGAAAATCTGAATCGCACCTTCCTGTGCAATCTGATTGATACCCTTAATAAACTGCTTACGCTTCATAGTATCCACCTGACGAACTCTGGCAAAATGCTCTGGCGCAAAGGTAGGAATACCATCATAGCAGACATCTGCCTTTGGCATACACACTGTATCACCAATAGAGAAAATACCTGGGTCGAATACACCAATAATATCTCCTGCATAAGCCTCGCTTAATATCTTTCTCTCGTCTGCCATAATCTGCTGCGGCTGTGACAAACGCATTACCTTACCACCCTGCACATGCTTTACCTCAGCACTGGCATCAAATTTACCTGAACAGATTCTCATAAATGCAATTCTGTCACGATGTGCCTTATTCATATTTGCCTGAATCTTAAAGACAAATGCTGAAAAATCATTCTCAACAGGGTCTAATACCTCTCCCTTCGATACTCTCGGAAGTGGTGTAGTTGCCATCTTAAGGAAGTTCTGTAAGAAAATCTCAACACCAAAGTTCGTCAACGCTGAACCAAAGAAAACAGGTGTTAGCTTTCCTCTTCTCACTTCCTCTATATCAAATTCAGCACTTGCTCCGTCTAAAAGTTCAATCTCATCCTGTAATAAAGACATCGCATCTGCACCAATCGCTTCCTCCAACTGCGCTTCATTCTCTAATGAAATAACAGTTGTCTCGCCTTCCTTAGTACCCTTCTCTGTATCAGAATAGGTAACCACACAATTATTGTGTCTGTCATACACACCCTTAAATGCCTTACCTGAACCAATCGGCCAGTTCACAGGACAGGTCGCAATTCCCAGCTCCTTCTCGATTTCGTCCAATAATTCAAAGGTATCATTAGCATCTCTATCCATCTTATTAATGAATGTGAAAATCGGAATTCCTCTCATTCCACATACCTTGAACAGCTTTCTTGTCTGTGCCTCTACACCCTTAGAGGCATCGATAACCATTACTGCAGAGTCAGCAGCCATTAATGTTCTGTAGGTATCCTCTGAGAAGTCCTGATGTCCTGGTGTATCCAGAATATTAATACAATAACCATCGTAATTAAATTGGAGAACTGAAGAAGTAACAGAAATACCTCTCTCCTTCTCAATTTCCATCCAGTCTGAAACTGCATGTCTTGCTGTAGCTTTTCCCTTTACACTACCTGCCAGATTGATGGCACCACCATAAAGCAAAAACTTCTCTGTTAATGTTGTCTTACCTGCATCGGGATGCGAAATAATAGCGAATGTCCTTCTCTTATTTATTTCCTCTGCGTAATTTCCCACTTGTGTTTCCTCCGTATATCTTTCATAATTCTTTATAACGTTTGTTATTTATCTAAAACAGAATAGTTATAGCATGGATTGTCCTGCTACCTCCTGCTTCACTCCCAGATAATCCAATACTGTTGCAGCAATATCTGCAAAAGTATCTCTTGTTCCTAAATTCACAGGCTTAATGTTCTTACCATACATAAGCATTGGCGTATGCTCCCTGGAATGGTCTGTCGTCACAGTATAACCAGGGTCACAGCCATGGTCTGCTGTAATAATCAGAACATCGTCCTCTCGTAGCTTATCCAAAATCATTGGTAACTTCTCATCAAAATATGCCAATGCCTTTGCATAGCCCTCTATATCATTTCTATGTCCATATAACATGTCATAATCGACAAGATTGACAAAGCACAGACCCTCAAAATCCTTATCCAAATACTCTAAAGTCTTCTCTATTCCCTCTGCGTTGCCCTTTGTATAGGTAAACTCGGTAATGCCCTTTCCTGCAAAGATATCCTTAATCTTGCCTACTGCGATTACTGCCTTACCTGCATCCTTTAACTGGTCAAGCATCGTAGTCTTAGGCGGCAACAAAGAATAATCATGGCGATTAGGCGTTCTTGTGAAACTACCTGCTGTACCAACAAATGGTCTTGCAATCACACGTCCTACACCATGCTCTCCCTGTAGAAGTTCTCTTGCCATAGTACAATACTCATATAAGCTTTCCAAAGGCACAACTTCTTCGTGTGCAGCAATCTGAAAAACGCTATCTGCGGAAGTATATACAATCAAATCGCCAGTGCGCATATGTTCTTCACCGTAATCCTTAATTACCTCTGTTCCTGAATACGGCTTATTACATAACACGCCTCTTCCTGTCAGTCTTGAGAACTCCTCTAAAACCTCCTTAGGAAATCCGTTCGGATAGGTTGGCAAAGGATTCTCAGAAATCATTCCTGCGATTTCCCAATGTCCTATTGTTGTGTCCTTACCCTTAGAAGCCTCTTTCATCCTCGCCACACAAGCCATCGGTGCATCCACAGGCTCCTTCTTCTGACACTCTACACCTTCAATATTAAATAATCCTAACTTTTTTAAATTAGGCACCTGAAAATAGGAGCTGGAAGACACCGAGCCTATGGTGTTGGTTCCTTTATCTCCATATTCGGCAGCATCTTCCATCTCACCAATTCCAAAACTGTCTAAAACAATTAAAAATACTCTCTTCATCCGTGCTCCTTTCCTGATTCAAACCAATCTTAGTATGAACCAAACGTTTACTGTTGATTCGCGCACAATTCAACATCTTAGTATATCACAGTAACATCAAAAACACAAAATGAATTTATCCTTATTTTCATGCTTATTAAGCATTCTACTTAGCATTAGAAAGTGTGATAATAATATTCTCAGCCGCAACCTCTGTTTTGCGCTGTACAATATCTATAATCTGTGCAGTCTGGCTATCTGTCAATTGCGCTGCTTCCACCATAACATCTGCTGTATTATCACTAATGCTGACAACGACTGACGAATAGCCCTTTGCCTCCAAAAGTACTTCAGCATCTGTTTCCATCTGTGAAATCTCAGTCAATGCCACCATACTGTCTACTGCTTCCTGTTTTGCAGCTTCCGTAAGATTTTCATTATTAATAATCTCCAATAAGGTTTCTTTGTTCTTTGCACGAGTCTGTTCCTTCAAAAGCTTTGCACCATCCAGACTTGTTGATACTGTCGCACTTGTAAACACAGCTTCTCCTGGAACCTCAAAGCTCTCATCAGGCAATGAAATTGTATCCAATACCTCCGCAGCCTCTTCATTCTCCGTTTCTCCTAATTCCGTAAAGTTGCTTGCCAGCATATCTTCAGCCGAAATATCAGTGGTTTCATATGTAAGCTCGTAAGACATTGTATCTTCTGTATCGTTCATTGCTAAAAAATCCTGCTCTCCAATTTGGGTTCCTGCGAAATTCAAATATGCTGCAACCGCAATCATAATCGCAAGTACACTAATCATAACCTGATTCTTTCTAAATATCTTCTTCATCAAAGCATTCCTTCCTATCCTCAAATTCTTTACTCTATCATATTCTTACAAAAATCAGCTTAGCACTAAAACCTTAAATTATTTTTTCATAGATAAAACCTCCACCTTATTTGCTTCTAACCCATATAGTGCCATCGTCATCTTGATAATCCGAAGCTTTACCGTTTCATTATCAGCCCCTTGTGCAGCAATCACAATTCCAGCAATAGCAGGATTCTTCGTCCGAGACACAAAAGGAACCTCATCTCCATTGGAATTAACCGTATATACCGTAGTCTCATCTATTTCTGTTTCCAGCTTAGAACTCTTTGCACCATCTGCTCCGCTCTCCTCACTGGCCGAATCCACAATAGGCGTATCCTTTTCCACGATATATTCCTCCGAAGAATCCAGATAGATTAGCACCTCTACCGCGCCTACCCCATCCACCATCTCTAAGAATTCTGCAAGCTCTGCTTCCAGCTTATCCTGATAAGTTGATACATTACCCTCTGTCTTTATAGTCACATCCTTGGAAACACCTATATTATCTACTTTTTCATTTTCATAACTACTGTTATCATTTACTGGAAGCCATATAATATATAGCAAAATTCCGCATAAAAAAAGAATCAACATATTATTCTTGGACATTTTTCTATCCCCACGCTTGATTCCTTCTACATACTGCTTCCACATATCAATATACTTTTGCATACTGTTAGCCATTCCATTGCTCCTCCCATATCTCTTCAAAGGACTTTATTTCCACCTCATAATTTTTAAAAGAAGACACCGCCGAAAATACAACACTGCAGCAAAGACAAACTACTAAAAGCCCTGTAAATAGCTTTAGATACTTCTGATAACTGCTTCCTGACACAAACTGTAGCAAGCATTGAAGGCATATAATTGTATATACCAAGGCTCTCACTTCATTCATAAACTCGTCCATCTACATCGTTCCTCCTGCAATATGTGTTAACATTGCAATTGTTATAAAAAACAGTGTTGTAACCGTAATCAGTAATCTAAGCAGCATAAATCCAGCATCCGAAATAGATTCTGTGCAGGAAACCAGTCTGCGTTCGCCACAGATATCTCCCAATGCGCATCCCACCTTCATTGTCGCCAATATAGCAAACATCTGAACAACAGGTATCACTAGAATCACAACCATAATGACCATAATAAACACTCCAAGACTATTCTTAATTACAACTGCGGAAGTTACTGCAATCCCTGAGGCTGCCTGTGCAATATCTCCGATTCCTGGAATTGCTCCTGCCGTCTTCTGCGCAACTGCAAGGTTTGCTTTATCTATAACAGGTGTTATTATCAATTGAATTAACCCGCTTCCATTTACAACAAAAATCATCAGCTTCATAAATCCAAGAATTCCCTTTTTCATCAATCGCTTCAGAGACTGAAATCTTTCTTCTCCCTCCACTGCCTCCAGAATTCCAAGCATCATATACGCTTCAATAATTGGCACCATATTTGATATGACGGTTCCCTCCAACAGGCATAAAACCCCAAGTAATAATTTATAAAATAACACCGCTGTAAGTCCTGCCCCTGCTGTCGCTACTGTCATCATGTATATCGGAAGTGCTATCTTAAGAAAGTCCAGCATATTCTCCATTGCTTCTACAGAAATTGCCATTACTCTTTGAAATGCCGATAACAGGACTCCCATCAGACTTAGCAGAAAGAAAAAACGTACCACTTTGGCAGCTCCTTCTGAACGAAATGCCTCCATTACCGAGCTCATCACCGAAGAAAGAATAAATAACACCAGTATCGAAATCAGCAAAGTCTTTAATTCGCCAAAATCTCCAAAAAGACTCTCCTTTATGTATTCCCACAAAACCGTAGGCTCCAAGACCCAATTCCCTTTCAACACATCTTCATAAAAATCCATAGACGTCATCTCAAAATTAGGCAAAATCTTCTCTAAGTATTCTTCCACAGCCCCTGTATCAGGAAAAATTTCGTATTCCATTTCCATCACATAATCTCCTGTATCATACCCAACATTGTTTTGATAATCGGCATCCCTGCCAGCATAATCATAACCTTTCCCATAAGCTCAATATGATTGCTTAAAGATGAATATCCTGCATCCTTACACATATTAGAGGTAAAATCACACAAATAAGTGATTCCTATGATTTTCAGAAAAAGCTTTATATACTTTACATTATTCTGTAACAGATTTCCCCATGCCTCCACCTCTTTCAAGCACTCTTCCATAATGTCAAATATCTGTAATGCAATCATCAGACTCACCAGAATAATAACCAGCATAGAATACTCTGGCCTGTCCTTCTTCAACATAATTGCTGCGAATAAGCCTGCCGCTACCATTACACAAACTTGTATCATACAAAAAGCCTTTCCCTTCTTTTATTATTCAGCACCTCTCATTACAACTGGAACAATGCCTGTACCATGTCAAACAAGTCATATATGTACGGTACAATCCAACTAAGAACAAGTATCAGTCCTGCTAAGCTGATTAGAAATGCATGTTCATCTCTTCCGCTATGCTTCAATACCTGTCCTAAAATTGTTATTAAGATTCCTACTGCTGCTATTTTAAAAATAATATTTACTTCCATTTCTTAACCGCACCTTTCATCAACCTGTACATCCAATACAAGTTCTCAATTTATGCGTCTTACTACACCTCATACATTTTCCAACCTCAAACTCGTTTATTAAAGGAACAGCACCACACATAATATGCCACAGACTAAACTCATGGTATGAATCACTCGCCCCTTTTGTGCCTTCTCTGCTTTTAATCGTTCTACTTCTTCCTCTAACTCTTTTCGTAGCAATACGCATAGTTCCACCTGAAGTTCATCCTCTTCACTTCCAATTCCATCTCCTATACGATACAAATATTTTATTGCCACACTCGGATATCGATGGCTGGCTTGCAATCTCGAGGTCTCATGTTGCCATATCTCCCGAAAGCTTCTTCCGTCCCCCTGTCTCATTCCCTTTACAATCGCGAGAGCAAATTCCTGATATGGGGGCAACAGCCTTTCTGCAATCGCATCAAAACTTTCCTGTATTGGGCGATGCAGAAAATCCGTTTCTCTTTCAAAATATAATAACATACGTTTTTGTTCTTTCAGATGGTATAAAAGGCATCTCATATCCTGACACATTGCCATACCGAATCCATATGCTCCCACCATCACTAAACTGCCCGCAATTGCCTGATACCACATAACTCCTGCCCTCCTTCATCAAAAATCTGTACACAACGTTCCCTTTCTTTATCTTTGGATAAAACTAACACTCTTTGAAATATATGCTCCTGTAACAATTGTTTTACTTCTTTTTTATATGTCAAATCCTCCCACGAGCTGGCATGAATTGTAGCAACTACACTACAACCGCTCACGCTGGCGTATCGTATCGCCTCTGCATCCTCAGCAAGTCCAATCTCATCCATCGCAATCACCCTTGGTGCAAAGGTTCGCAATAATCTTCTTACTCCCTCTTTTTTCGTTCCTCCCGTGATTACATCCGTTCTACAACCGCAATCCATAGAAGCACCTCCTCTATAGGCTGCTGCAATCTCACTACGCTCATCAATTACTCCAACTGCACATCCTTTTTCCATGCCTTTTCCGTTAGATAACAGGCGTATTGTATCTCTTAATAGGGTAGTTTTCCCGATTCCAGGAGGCGATACTATCAAGGTGTTACACACTTCATTCTTCTCATACAACCAAGGCAGCACCCCTTCTGCAATTCCTTTTATCTCATGTGCCACTCGTATATTCATATAGCGAATATATTTCAATATGTAGCCTTGTCCCTCCGTATATACCATCTCCCCTGCAAGTCCAACTCTATGTCCCCCTTCAAGTGTCATAAAACCTTTTCTTCGCTCTTCTTCATAGGCATATATAGAGTCATGGCAGAAGTAGCGGAAGATGTCGTCTATATCCTTATCCGAATAAATAACAGGTGTTCCATTTTTTATTTCATCTATAGTTTGCAATTTTCCTTCTAACGTCAGTCCATATTCCAAACCATTCCACTTGATTAATACGGGCTGCATTACACGTATTCGAACCTCTTCCAGCTTGTCAAATGCCAACATACATCGTCTCCATGGTTCTCTTAATCGCGCTGGAAAAAATGCCTCTATGCTCTTTATCACTCTCCCAACCTCCTATCTTTTCTCGTTGCCACACTTTCTCAATCATATCTCTTTCATGATATTCAGATTCACTCTTTAGTTAGCCTTATCTCAATATATGTCCAAGCCACAAAAAAAAGACCTGCTATTCGCAAGTCTCATAAAATTAAACGGCACACCGTAGGTGTGCCGCTCAAAGCTATAATATTCGATTACGCCTCAGCTACATCCTTCATAGAGAAGCTGATACGTCCCATCTTATCCTTACCTAAGCAAACAACTGTAACAACGTCGCCTAATGTAAGAACATCCTCTACATGGTTGATTCTTTCCTTAGAAATCTTAGAAATATGAACCATACCTTCCTTACCAGGAGCAAACTCAAGGAATGCACCGAACTCTTTGATGCTGATAACCTTACCCTTGAATACCTGTCCCTCTTCAAACTCTGTTGTGATAATCTTAATCATCTCAACAGCCTTATCCATCATCTTCTGGTCTGTACCGCATACGCTTACAGCACCATCATCTGTGATATCAATCTTAACGCCTGTCTGGTCGATGATAGCGTTGATAGTCTTACCTCTCTGACCAACAACATCACCAATCTTCTCAGGGTCAATCTGAATCTGGATAATCTTAGGAGCATACTCTCCAACCTCTGCTCTTGGCTCAGCGATAGCTGGCTTCATGCAGTTATCCATAATATATAATCTTGCATCACGACATCTTCTAATAGCACCCTCAACGATTTCTCTTGTTAAACCGTTAATCTTGATATCCATCTGAATAGCTGTGATACCCTCTGTTGTACCAGTTACCTTGAAGTCCATATCTCCGAAGAAGTCCTCAAGTCCCTGAATATCTGTTAATAATACGAAATCCTCATCAGCCTCGCCTGTAACAAGACCACATGAAATACCTGCTACCATTCTCTTAATAGGAACACCTGCAGCCATCAATGCCATACAAGATGAACATGTAGAAGCCATAGATGTTGAACCGTTAGACTCAAATGTCTCAGATACGCTTCTGATAGCATATGGGAAATCAGCCTCTGAAGGTAATACTGCTACCAATGCCTTCTCAGCTAATGCACCATGTCCAATCTCTCTACGTCCTGGTCCTCTTGAAGGCTTTGTCTCACCTACAGAGTATGAAGTGAAGTTATAGTGGTGCATATATCTCTTAGTTGTCTCGTTCTCATCAAGACCATCAACCTTCTGAGCCTCTGAAAGAGGAGCTAATGTAACTACGTTACAAATCTGTGTCTGTCCTCTTGTGAACATAGCCGAACCATGAACTCTAGGAACAACATCAACCTCAGCAAATAAAGGTCTAATCTGTGTCATCTGACGACCATCTGGACGCTTCTGGTCCTTCAAAATCATCTTACGAACTGTCTTCTTCTCATACTGGTAGATAGCCTCTCCAAGAACTGCCATCCACTCCTCGTTATCAGCAAAAGCCTCTTCAAGCTTCTCTGTAACCTTCTTCATGTTCTCTTCACGAACCTGCTTCTCATCTGTGAATACTGCAACTTCCATCTCAGCAGGAGTTACAATTTCCTTCATCTTAGCAAACATTTCCTCTGGAATAGCACAGCTTGTATACTCATGCTTAGCCTTACCAACCTCTGCTACCATCTTATTAATAAACTCGATAATAGTCTGGTTAATCTCATGGCACTTGTAAATAGCCTCAATCATCTTATCCTCAGGAATCTCGTTTGCACCAGCCTCAATCATGATAACCTTTGTGCTTGTAGAAGCAACTGTTAACTGTAAGTCACCGTTCTTCCACTGCTCCTGATTAGGGTTAACGATGAACTCACCGTTCACCATACCTAACTGTGTAGTAGCACATGGACCATTAAATGGGATGTCTGAAATACTTGTTGCGATAGCTGAACCAAGCATAGCTACTAACTCAGGACGGCACTCAGGGTCAACTGACATTACCATATTATTCAATGTAACATCGTTTCTGTAATCCTTAGGGAATAATGGACGCATTGGTCTGTCGATAACACGGCTTGTAAGGATTGCATTCTCACTTGCCTTACCCTCTCTCTTATTGAAACCGCCAGGAATCTTACCTACTGCGTATAACTTCTCTTCATATTCTACTGATAATGGGAAGAAATCAATCCCATCTCTTGGCTTGTCAGATGCTGTAGCTGTAGATAATACTGTTGTATCACCATAATGCATAAATGCAGCACCATTTGCCTGTGCAGACACTCTTCCGATATCTACTGAAAGTGTACGTCCGCCTAACTCCATGCTAAATGTCTTAAACTGTTTGTCTTTTTTCTCACTAAAAGTTCCGTTGTACATGTTTAAACCTTCCTTTCTTCTATTAAACTAGTTGATTGCGCATATGCGCATTCATGATGTTTGTAGAAGAAGCCGAAACTACTGAAAAATGCAGGGCGCGCCTACGCTTTTCAGTGGTCTCGAAGCAATCTCCTACACATGTCTCTCCGTTATGCGTTTGTGCTCGTAAATCAAGTAGACTTAAGCCTACTTGTTGTACCAAATGCCGCAGCGTAGCTGCATTTTCCTTAGGCATTTGTGTACATAAAGGGCGGAAAAATACTTCCGCCCTTTGTTTTTGAATTACTTTCTAATTCCAAGCTTCTCAATCAAAGCACGATATCTTTCGATATCTGTCTTCTTTAAATAATCAAGTAAACCACGTCTCTGACCTACCATCTTAAGAAGACCACGTCTTGAATGATGATCCTTCTGGTTGCTCTTTAAATGCTCAGTTAACTCCTGGATTCTTGCTGTTAATACAGCTACCTGTACCTCTGGTGAACCTGTATCGCCAGGTGTTCTTGCATACTCAGCGATAATCGCCTGCTTCTTTTCCTTAGAAATCATCTTGATATCCTCCTTAAATAATAAACTATAAACGCCAGATACTAAGCTTGGGTCGGAGTGTCCCGACACTGAGTATCGGCTACGGCATACTTCATGCCATACTCATGTATTTTATCACACAAAACTTGTTCATGCAATAACAATTTTAATTTTGATTAGTTTAATCATTCAATAATCTTCTAACAACCGCAGGTGTTCGATAGCTTGCACTCGAAATCTTAATACCCGACTTCGGATTCGATGCATGAATAACCTGTCCATTTCCTATATAAATAGCAACATGATTAATCGTTCCATTCTTCGCATAGAAGACCAAGTCACCAGGCTTTGCCTCTGAAAGCGAAATCTTTGTTCCTATCTTAGACTGTGATACAGAATAATGTGGTAAGGAAATTCCAAACTTCTTATAAACCTGCATCGTAAAGCCAGAACAGTCAACACCATTCGTAAGGCTTGTACCGCCCCATACATACGGATTACCAAGGAACTGCTTCGCATACTGTACCAGCTCTACACGCACATCTGATACACCCTGACCATACATCAGCTCAGTTAATGATGTTGCCTTCTTCAATCTTTCTTCAATATCTACATAATCTCCGCAGACATAAGCTTCTTCATCATCGAGCATGAACTTAACCCAGCCATTCTCCATGACTTCCACAACATCAAGCTCCTCGCCCTCTGGAATCAGTGTAATGACTGCACAATCCGTATTCGGTTCTTCTCTAACCTTCAGCGTCTGTGTGTTAACAATCGCTATCATGGAAGCCACCTCATGCCCTTTGGCAATCGCGTCCTCTCCCATAAAGAGAAATTCTGTGCTACAATAGCCCTCCACCTTGCCAGACTTGATATGTGCCCAGCCATCTTCTACCGATAAAATCTCACAAGCGGCATCCTTCGTCAGCTTACCTACCAGCTTGCCCTTCTCGGATGGTGTTTCACGAATATTCAGGTTATTGCTCACATTCGCAATACCCAAATTCGTATAACCCCAATATTTCTTTTGTTGTTCCGTTCCTTCAACCTTTGTTTCTTCAACAGTTACTAATCTAGTCTGTTCTCCATCTGTCGCTTCTGTTGCACCTGTTATGACTGTCATGGACTCCTCTCCATGTACTGCATCCTCAAGCACCCAGGCAACTCCTGCAAACAATCTATTCTCTTCAGTGTCTTTCTTTGTAGTCTTTTGTAATTGCGTATCCTGTACTTCCTTCGAGGATGCGTTCTGTGTCGTCCCATTAGCATATGCTACATTACAGGACAGCATAGTTGAAATACTGATAAGCATCAGTATTCGCACGCATGATCTTCTTTTCATTACCCTTGTAACTCCCATTAACTTTTTTCATTACGTCATTATTACAAAATGTTACAAAAAAATTATATCATTATTTACTTTTTATGTCAACACTGCCCATTTTGGCAACATTTGTTAACATAACTATGGTAATTTTTACCATCCTGTATATCTTTTGCCATCTGTTCCTTTAGTAATTCTACACTATCAAAACGCATTTCTGCTCTCTTATAGCTTAATAAATAAACCTCAAGCTCTTCTCCATATACATTATCATCAAAATCATAGATATATGTCTCCACACCCATGACCTTATTAGCATCCACCGTAGGCTTCGTTCCAATATTCGTTATAGCCGAATATCGCTTTCCCTGTAACACCGCATAGGAATAGTAAACTCCCTTAGGCGGTAAAAGCTTCTCCTGTGGAGGCTCCAGGTTCACTGTCGGCATACCAATTGTTCTTCCGAGCTTTCTGCCATGAATAATCTTCCCGCCTACATGATAAGGCATCCCAAGTAAATTATGCACAAGCTCCATATTGCCCTGCTTTACCTCATCTCTTACATAGGTTGAACTGACCTCACGTCCCTCATAAAGAACCTTCTCGATGATAATTACATCATAGCCATATTCCAAGGCTTTCTCCTTGAGAAGCTTATCATCTCCTGCCCCTCTCTTGCCATAGGACAAATCATCTCCAGCCACAATACACCTTGCATGAAGCTTGTCCACCAGTACTTCCTTAATATAGGTCTCAGGCTCCATATCTGCAGTCTCCTGATAAAATGGATACTCTATCAAATAATCAACACCCGCTGCTTCAAAGATTCTTCTCTTTTCCTCAACTGTTGTTAAATCTCGCAACACTTCCTTACTAAAAAATGCCGTTGGGGAAGGTACAAATGTAAATACCACTGTTGCAAGTCCCTTTTCCTTCTGCTCCTGAATAATCTTCAAAAGCTTCTGATGGCCTCTATGAAATCCATCAAACTTACCAATCGCAACCGCAGTTTCTTCCTCTATATAAAATTCTGTCGTGTTGTTAATAATCTTCATTTACAATATCCTCTACGTCAAAAACATTTTAAAAGGCTTCAGACACCCTGCCGCCTTTTCATACACATAAACCCCTGAAAAAACCTTTTGACTATTATATATTCTAATCATTTCCCCATCCTGTACCAGACGACTCTCCTCCAGTTCAAGCTGTGGGAAAATAAGCTTATTGCCATTCGCAAGCACCTTGTCAAACTCTGGTCTAACCGTTGCACCAAGATACTCCATAAATACCTCATCAGAAGCCAGTACATAGTCTTCTATACATGCCTTTGCCATAACCTCTTCAATCTGTGCCAATGTCAGAGAATCCTCTATCTTAAAGGTGCCAACTCTCGTTCTCTTCAAACTCTTCATTGCCGCACCACAGCCTAGCTTGTCTCCTATATCTGCACACAAGGAACGAATATAAGTCCCCTTAGAACAGCTAACTCTGAACACAACCTCAGGCAATTGCATACTTACTATCTCTATATCTGGAATCTCTACACGTCTTGGCTTACGCTCAATCTCTTTACCTTCTCTCGCAAGCTCATAAAGCTTCTTACCATTAACCTTAAGTGCTGAATACATCGGCGGTATCTGGTCATAACCACCTACAAAGCTCATAATTGCTTCTCTGACCGTCTCCTCCGATACATCCACCTTACTTTCAGACAAAATCTGTCCACTCATATCCAGTGTATCCGTCGTAACACCAAGCAGCATACACGCCTCGTATTCCTTGCTCTTATCTGTCAGCATATCGCAAAGCTTTGTTGCATTACCAAAACATACTGGCAATACACCAACTGCATCAGGGTCCAAAGTTCCCGTATGCCCTATCTTCTTCTGCTTTACTATTCCACGAAGCTTAGCTACCACATCATGTGATGTGAAGCCAGCCTCCTTATATATATTTATAATTCCGTTAATCACGCATTCATTTCCTTTATCTGTTATATAGCTACATCTGTTCTTCAATATATCTCGAAAGATTGTTAATCACATCATGGAAGGTTCCGTTCATGGTACAGCCTGCCGCCCTCTTGTGACCGCCTCCGCCAAACTGTGATGCCACCTTGCTCACATCCACATATTTGCAGGAACGCATACTAACCTTGTACTGCAAAGTATCAATCTCATACATAAAAATAGCACACTCTACACCCTTGGTCAGTCTAAGCTGGCTTACCACGCCATCTAAATCCTTAGAGGTTGCGTGATAAAAATCCATTGTCTTTCTATCCACATAGCTTACAATACACTTACCATCCATGAAAACAATGCTCTCTAACAGCGCCCTGCCTAAAATTTGATTCTGTACATAGGTCTTCTCATAGAAGGTCTCATCAATTAGTGCAGGAAAATCAAATCCATATCCTATCAGCTTTGCTGCTATCTGTAAGGTCTTAGGTGAAGTATTAGAATACTGGAATATTCCTGTATCATGAATCATTCCTATGTAAATAGCCTTTGCTATCTCCATATCCATTTCTTCCTCTTCTAATACATCAAAAACCAGCTCCGATGCCGAGCTTGCCTCAGGCACTACATAATTCACCTCACCACAGCCTTTTACATTGCTGATATGATGGTCAATATTAATTGTTTTCTTTGCTCTATCAAAAACAGCTTCAGCCTCACCAAGTCTTGTCTTCTCACAATCCAATGCTATGAAAACATCTGGTTCGCCATCTATCTGAAACTCTGTATCAATCTTATCAAAATCCTTTATACATGAAAAAATCTCTGGTGGTTGTTCAAGGCACACACGGACATCTGCCTCTGGCATAATCTTCTTCAAATAAAGATACACAGCCATACAAGAGCCAACACAATCACCATCAGGTCTGATATGACCCGATATCACTATACTTTTTGCCCCTTCGCATTCCTTACGCAAGTGCAACACACAAATCACCCTTTCATTGTCAAAATGTATGCCCCTGCGAGCAATCACTCACAGAGGCACTCAAATCCGAGTAGACATACGTCTACTCGCATGTACCGAGTGCATGTAGCGAAGCTACTACTTTCCACATGCACTCGTGTACATAATTAATCTTCTACATGCCTCTCATCATCAGCACGATTTACATCATCAATCATCTTTGACATGGTTACACCATACTCAATAGACTGGTCGATTACAAAGCGAATCTCTGGTGTATTACGAAGATTAATCTTCTTTGCCAGTTGATTCTTAATATATCCCTCTGCACTCTTAAGTCCCTTAAGAGTATCCTGCTGAGACTCTTCATTACCAAGAACACTAATCCATGCCTTACAGGTCTTCAAATCAGGTGCTACCTCTACAGCAACAACCGATGTCATTGGATTAATTCTCGGGTCCTTAATCTCACCACGGATAATCTCTGCAAGAACTCTATGCACTTCCCCGTTAATACGGGTATTCTTTACACTATTTTTTCTCATCGTGGAACCTCTACCATAATATACGCTTCTACAATATCAAATTCCTGCATGCTGTCAAATCCGTCAAATACAAGACCACACTCAAAGCCTGACTTAACTTCCTTAACATCATCCTTAAATCTCTTCAATGAAGCAAGCTCACCTTCGTAAATCTGCTCGCCTTCACGAGTGATACGAACCTTACAGCCTCTCTGGAATGTACCGTCAAGGACGTAAGAACCTGCGATATTACCAATTGCAGATGCCTTGAAAATCTGTCTTACCTCAGCATGACCGATAATCTTCTCTTCAAATACAGGATCAAGCATCCCCTTCATAGCTGCCTCGATATCCTCAATAGCCTGGTAAATAACCTTATAAAGTCTTACATCTACGCCCTCGCGCTCAGCTGTTGTCTTAGCCATAGCATCAGGACGAACATTAAATCCAATGATAATCGCATTAGATGCAGATGCAAGGATTACGTCTGATTCGTTAATTGCACCTACACCACCGTGGATACACTTAACAACTACTTCCTCATTAGAAAGCTTCATAAGACTCTGCTTAACAGCCTCTACACTACCCTGAACGTCAGCCTTGATAATAAGGTTAAGCTCCTTAAGGTTACCAGCCTGAATCTTAGAGAACAAATCATCAAGAGACATCTTAGCCTTAGTATCCTCTAATAACTTCTCCTTATTCTGTGCAACGAAGGTTTCTGCGTAGTACTTCGCATCCTTATCATTTGCATGTGCAAGGAAAATCTCTCCTGCATTTGGTACATCATTTAATCCAAGAATCTCTACAGGTGTAGACGGATCAGCTTCCTTGATTCTTCTACCCTTATCATCAACCATAGCACGAACCTTACCACTTGCAGCACCTGCTGAAATAAAGTCTCCAACCTTCAAAGTACCCTTCTGTACAAGGATAGTTGCTACAGGACCACGGCCCTTATCCAGCTCAGCCTCGATTACAAGCCCCCTTGCACGTCTGTTAGGATTTGCCTTTAACTCAAGCATTTCAGCTGTTAAAACAATCATTTCCAGAAGTTCTTCAATACCTTCGCCATTCTTAGCAGATACAGGTGCAAATACAGTACTTCCACCCCAATCCTCTGCTACGAGTTCATACTCTGTTAACTCCTGCTTAACTCTGTCAATATTAGCGCCTGGCTTATCAATCTTGTTAACTGCAACGATAATCTCGATACCTGCTGCCTTTGCATGGTTAATCGCCTCAACAGTCTGTGGCATAACACCATCATCTGCTGCAACTACAAGAATTGCAATATCTGTAGCATTGGCACCACGCATACGCATAGCTGTAAACGCCTCATGTCCAGGTGTATCAAGGAATGTAATCTTCTCTCCGTTTACATTAACAGTATAAGCACCAATGTGCTGTGTAATACCACCAGCCTCTTTATCTGTAACATTTGTCTTTCTGATGGCATCAAGAAGAGATGTCTTACCGTGGTCAACGTGTCCCATTACACAGATAACAGGTGGTCTCTTTACTAAGTTCTCTTCCTGCTCTTCATCCTCCTTCAGGAGTTCTTCGATTACGTCAACCTTAACCTCCTGCTCGCAGATGATATCATATTCAATTGCGATATTCTCAGCTTCTTCATAGGAAATTTCCTGATTAACAGTTACAATCTGTCCCTGTAAGAAAAGCTTCTTAACGATAACAGAAGGCTGCATCTTCATCTTATCAGCAAGCTCCTTAATCGTAAGCTTCTCAGGAAGAGTAATAACCTTAATCTGCTCCTCAACCTGCTCCACAGGCTTCTTCTCAGGCTTAATGAACTTGCCTGGCTTGTTCTTAAGATTCTTCATATCGCCATCATCTTCGTAGATAAGATCTTTCTTATTCTTCTTATCCTTCTCCTGGCTGATACGACGCTTCTCTTCGTCTCTATGCTTCTCTGGCTCCATCATAGGACCATCTGGAATAAATCCTGACTTGCCGCCCTTTGCACCAGCTTTGTTACCATAGCTGCCTCTGCCGCCTCTCTGGTCTCTATCCTTATCCATCATGTCATCCTTATTCATCATGCCACGATTCTGGAATCCGCCCTGACCAGGTCTGCTATTCTGATTTCTATTGTTATCAAATGATCTTCCATCGTTTCTGCGATTGCCGTCAAATGGCTTTCTATCTCCGCGGTTATTATCACGATTACCATCAAATGGCTTTCTATCTCCACGATTATTATCACGATTGCCATCAAATGGCTTTCTGTCTCCGCGGTTATTATCACGATTGCCATCAAATGGCTTTCTGTCACCACGATTATTATCACGATTGCCATCAAATGGTCTGCGCTCGCGATTATCACCGCGGTTATTGTCACGATTGCCATCAAATGGTCTGCGCTCGCGGTTATTATCACGATTATTATCTCGATTGCTATCGTAAGAAGGCTTGCTATCTGTCTGTGGCTTCTTCTCCTGCTGTACTTCTGCTGCCTTAGGTGCCTCTGCCTTTACAGGTGTCTCTGCCTTAACAACAGGTGCTTCCACTGGCTCTTCTACCTTAACTACCGGTGTTTCTACTACCTTTGGTTCTTCTACCTTAACTACTGGTTTTTCCACTGGCTTTACCTCTACCTGTGGCTTTACAGGCTCTGCTGCCTTAGGTGCTGGCGCAGGTGCTGCCTTTGGTGCAGGCTTTGGAGCTGGCTTTGCAGGCTGCTTTGGAACCTGTGCTCCTGGCATCTTTGAATTTTGTGGATTACTTACAAAGATGATACTCTTTTTCTTTTTCACTGGCTCTGCTTCAGCCTTAGGTGCTTCCGCCTTTTTTGCCTCTGCCTTTGCAGGTGCTTCTGCACTTGCAGGCTTCTTCATTGCAGCTCTTGCAACGCTTACCTGCTCATCCTCAAGCACGCTCATATGATTTTTAACTTCTATACCTTTATCTTTCAGTACTGCCAGGAGGTCTTTGCTCTGCATATTCAACTCCTGTGCAAGTTCATAAACTTTAATTTTTGCCATTATTATCCTCTTTTCTACGTCTCATTACTTATCTTAAGACTTATCTTGTTCCATCAGCTTTACAATTGCTTTGGCAAAGCCTTCATCCGTAATTGCCAGCGATGAACGCATCGCTTTACCAATTGCATGCCCTAACATATCTTTCGTCCCGAAGCAGTAAATCGGAACTTCGTAAAATTTGCACTTGTCATTAAAAAGCTTCTTTGTATTATCGGAAGCCTCCTCTGACACCAGCACCAGCCACGCTGTACCGCTCTTCACACTCTTTTCAGTTGCAAATTCTCCGCTTACTACCTTTCCTGCCTTGGTCGCAAGTCCAAGCAGTGAATATATCTTATTTGGATTCAAGTGTCTCAATCTCCTTTATCAAGCTGTCGTAGACTTCCTCTGCAACGGGCATCTTAAATGATCTGTCCAGCCCCTTGGTCTTCTTTGCCTTTACCAGACATTCTGCATTACCGCATATATATGCGCCTCTGCCGTTCTTCTTGCCTGTCACATCCAAGATAATTCCTTCGTCCTCAGTCTTGAGAACGCGAAACATTTCTTTCTTACTCTTCATCTCACCACAGCCAATGCACTGTCTTAACGGAATCTTCTTAGCCATATTATTCCTCTGTCTCTTCGGCAGCTTCTTCTACTACTTCTTCCTCGATGTACTCATCCTCTTCGTAGTATACGTCGCCTTCTTCATCATACATATAGTCTTCATAGCGGAAGCCTTCTGCATCCTTCGCCTGTGTCTCTGACTTGATATCAATCTTATATCCTGTAAGTCTTGCAGCAAGTCTTGCATTCTGTCCTTCCTTACCAATCGCAAGTGATAACTGATAATCAGGTACAACGACCTTCGCTGTCTTCTCATCAGGGTCAGCAAATACTGCTACAATCTTAGCTGGTGATAATGCATTCTGAATAAAGTTACCTGGATTCTCATCCCAGTTCACAATATCAATCTTCTCACCACGAAGCTCTTCAACAATTGCATTTACTCTGGCACCGTTAATACCTACACATGCACCAACTGCATCTACGTTAGGATTATTTGTTCTAACAGCAATCTTTGTTCTGCTGCCTGCCTCACGGGCAATGCTCATAATCTCAACTGTTCCATCCTTAATCTCTGTAACCTCAGCCTCGAAAAGTCTCTTTACAAGCTCAGGATGTGTTCTGCTGACCATAATCTTAGGTCCCTTTGGTGTATTCTTAACCTCTACAATATATACCTTAATACGCTCTGTTGGACGGAATACCTCACCCTTAACCTGCTCAGACTCATTCAACAATGCATCTGCCTTACCAAGGTCAATACTGATATTTCTTCCTGAATAACGCTGTACAATACCTGTTACTACGTCCTTTTCCTTCTCGTAGAACTGGTTGTATACAACACTTCTCTCCTCTTCACGAATCTTCTGTAAGATTACGTTCTTAGCATTCTGTGTCGCGATACGTCCAAACTCCTTAGACTTAATCTCAACATTAATTGTCTCACCAATAACAGCCTTCTTGGAAATCTTTACAGCGTCATCAATGCAAATCTGTAATACGTCATCCTCTACCTCTTCAGGAGTAGCAACGATTTCCTTCGTAGCGTAGCATAAGAAGTCACAAGTCTCTCTGTCTATCTGTACTGTGATGTTATCTGCCTTTCCAAAATGGTTCTTGCAAGCAGTCATAAGAGAATTCTCGATTGCTTCAAACAAGGTCTCCTTGCTAATCTCCTTCTCCTTCTCTAAAATATTGAGTGCTTCCAATAATTCTTTGTTCATTTTCCTATATACCTCCTATGCTAAAAATCCAATGCCAATCTGATAATCGCAATATCAGACTTTGCAAAGACTATTTCTTTTTCCTCTGTTTCTATTGTAACGGTATCCTTATCAAAGCTCTTTAGAATACCTGCAAAATCCTTTTGCCTGTCGATGGGCTTATAGGTCTTAAGCTCCACCTCTTCTCCAATACTCTTCTCCAGATGTCGGTCCTTCTTCAAAGCTCTTCCAAGTCCAGGACTGCTCACCTCCAGAATATACGCCTCCGAAATGAAATCCACTTCATCCAGCTTCTCTGAAAATGCACGGCTTACATTCTCACAATCGACGATATTTACACCGCCCTCTTTGTCAATATAGGCTCTCAAATACCACTCGGAACCTTCCTTGACATACTCAACATCATAAATCTCACATCCGTTTGCTTCCACAATCGGCTGCAGAAGTTCCTCTGCGCGTGACTCATACGTGTCTTTCTTCGCCATCTTTTCACCTTTCCTTTATTCAGTTTTCATAGATTAAATGTTTTACAAAACTAAAGAGTGGACTTGCAAGCCCACTCTTATCATCAAGCATTATTAAATCTAATAATATTGTAGCACCGTGTTTTTTAAAAATCAACACATTTTAAGAATTTATTAAATTTATTAAATTAATTTATTCATTCATCGGCAGCTTATACATCGGCTCCGCATTATCATCCAGAATAGGTGTCGAACGCTCCTTCAAGGTATGATATGGTCGAAGCTGTGCAATACTCATATATGCAGGTCTGATAATCTTATCTACATTAATCAGCTCCTCCATACGATGCGCACTCCAGCCGACAATTCTCGCTATCGCAAAGATTGGTGTATAAAGCTCCAGCGGAATATCCAGCATACTATATACAAATCCGCTATAGAAGTCCACATTCGCGCTAACGCCCTTGTAAATCTTACACTTCTCAGCGATTACCTCTGGCGCCAGTCTCTCTATCATGGAATATAACTCAAAATCATCATGACGCTTCTTCTCAAATGCAAGCTGTTCCACAAAGCCCTTAAATATCTTGGCTCTCGGGTCAGAAATAGAATACACGGCATGTCCCATACCGTAAATCAAACCACTTCTGTCAAAAGCCTCCTTATTCAACAAACGATACAGATACTCTCTTACCTGCGCCTCATCCGTAACATCCTTTACATTGCGACGCAAATCCTCCATCATCTGTACCACCTTGATATTAGCACCACCATGCTTTGGTCCCTTCAAAGAGGATAATGCTGCTGCAATAACCGAATAAGTATCAGAGCCCGAACTTGTTACAACTCTGGTGGTAAAAGTCGAATTATTACCGCCGCCATGCTCCATATGAAGCACCAGTGCTGCATCCAGCACACTTGCTTCAAGCTCACTGTATTTCTTATCAGGTCTTAACAAGCGCAACAAATTCTCCGCTGTTGACAGACTCGGGTCAGGTCTGTGAATATATAAGCTGTCATCACATTCGTAGTGGTTATAAGCATGATAACCATATACTGACAGCATTGGAAATACACTAATCAGCATCAAGCTCTGACGAAGAACATTATCCAAGGATAAATCTGATACATTATCATCATAGGACGCAAGCGTCAGTACACTCTTGGTCAACGAATTCATAATATCGTGGCTTGGCGCCTTCATAATAACATCACGCACGAAATTAGTCGGTAACGTCATGCTATACCCTAAAGTCTGCTTAAACTCCGCCAGCTGGTCAGCTGTCGGCAGTGAACCAAACAACAACAAATACGCACATTCATCAAAGCCCAGTCGCCCGTCATTCCTAAAGCCCGCAACCAAATCATAGATATTATAGCCTCTATAATAAAGCTGTCCCTCACAAGGCACACTCTTTCCGTCTACCATCTCTGATGATTTAATCAGGGAAATATTAGTCAATCCTGACAATACACCTTTTCCATTCTTATCTCTGAGTCCGCGCTTTACACCATGCTCCGCATATAAATTCACATCAATTGCATTATTATCTATACAAACCTTTGTATACTTCTCTGTAAAATTCTTAATAACGGTATCACTTTTTCTACCCATACACTCGCCCCTCTTTCTTCCCTTGGGTTTCTCACTCCCGTTAGTCTACATAACTATTATATAGTAAGAAAAGTTATAGAGCAAGTTTATAATTATAAATAAAATTTGAAGAATTTATGAATATTATGCAAAACCTGTCGAGTCATGCAGAATTATAAAAGAAGTCTCTATCAAGCTTGCTTGATAAAGACTTCTCTTATAATTCTATGTGGCGAGTAGCCACACATGAGCAAACGTAAAGCCTCGAAGAGGCGGGTTTGCGAATGACTCGGCAGGTAACAAATACTCAACCTACCCTAACAAAAGCTCCTTCAAATCATAAGTCTGATAGAAGAAATCCTGAACCTGATTCAAATAATTAATACCTTCAAACTTTTCAAAGCTCGCTACATATAATACCAATACAATGAATACTATAGGATATCTTCTGACAGCTGTACTCAGCTTTTCAACACCGCATCCAATACCTTCATCACCATCATAAATCAATACCATTAGATTCAAAAATGTAACAACAAAAAATGCAGCAAACCATCTGCCCCAGTCCGTCATCAAAGCAAACACAGGCACATACGCAATATTCGATAATAACATCAGCCAATACTTACACTTCTGCAGCTTCTCCTGCTTACTCTTAATCGCCTGAATCCAGATATATAAGCTGATACCCCATACTGGAACCAGCATAGCGACAGTCAAAACTCCAAATCGGATTCTCTCAGGAAGCTCAGGCAGTTGATTCTTCACAATATGGTCTTTAATTGTCCACCAGTACTCCGCCTCTAAAGGTGCCTCTGATACTGCAATATTAGTCGTCTTACTCATATCAGATATCAGAACTGCCAAATCATCATAGTAAATACCTGAGCCAAACTGCATAAACAGAAATACTATACCTATGATAACCACACTTCCAACCGATAAAATAATCTGCTTCTTCGCAAATTTCGCCTTCCACATATCCTGTATCATCATAACGAGAAGAGATGGGAAGAATAAGAAAAAGTATACCTGATGAACAGAAATTGCAAAAACACCTATCAGCACAAATAATACATATCTCAGCCATGCTCTTTTTACCTTGCAAAAAATCAGTGCAAGAGCAAGCGCACAGATAAACAGATAGGTATCCAGTCGTCCCATATTTTCATCCGTCCACAAATATCCTGGTGCTGCTGGCGATGCCAGATAAAATACTATCAAAAATAAAACTCCAGCTTTTTTGTCTGTGTGTTCTATCTTCCTATACACCATTCCAACTAATATCGCCAACAATATACACAATACTGCCAGCATCATAATAATAAAATGATAAACAAACTTCTCATCTATAAAATCGCCTGTAAGCATATGCAGCAAGCTTCCAAGCATCAATCTCGAACCAAAACCATATGAATAATCCAGTACATACCAGACATTAACATAGCTGTATATTCTATCTGCCACATTAATATATAACATATAAATCAAATATACCGCTGTCGCAATTTCAACCGCATACCTTTCCAGCAGCGCCCTAGCCTTCTTTATCATATAGCAATTCCCTCCATCTATACCATCGCTAAATATTTCTTCTGACTTATGGTAACATAATACATTGCTTTTTTCAACGCAAAAGGCAATGCAAAAGTCGGACAAGCAAAATGCTTACCCGACCTCGATTAACCATATCAAATAATATTTTTCACACCCTCGCAAATTCTTCTTGCAACTCTTGGGTTATTCATTGTATACAGATGAATGCTGTTCACATCGTTAGCAAGCAAATCAATAATCTGACTCAATGCATATGACATACCCGCATCAAAAAGTCCTTCCTTATTATCCTCATATTTTGTAATAATCTTCTGGAAACGTGTTGGAAAGGATGCTCCGCAAAGAGATACCATTCTCTTAATCTGTGCCGCATTGATAACAGGCATAATTCCTGGAACAATCGGAACATTAATTCCTGCAATTCTGCAATCCTCTTCAAACTTGAAGAAAGTCTCATTATCAAAAAACAACTGAGAAAGCAATATCTCTGCTCCCGCATCTACCTTAGTCTTAAGGTTCTTAATCTCGCTAACCCTGCTCTCTGACTCAGGATGGCACTCAGGATAGCAGGCACCTGCGATACAGAACTGATTCTTCTGCTTCAGGTATGCTACCAAATCAGATGCATACTTAAAATCATCCTTCTCCTGAATATTCGGATTAGGGTCTCCACGAAGTGCTAAGATATTTTCTATCCCTTCGCTAACCAGCACCTTGGAAAATTCATCTATCTCAGCCTTATCATAGCCGCGGCAGGTCAAATGAACCACAGGCTCCACGCCATACTGATACTTAATCTTCTTAGCAAGCTCTATCGTATTATTGCAGTTGGCACTTCCACCTGCACCAAAGGTTACGCTAATATACTGTGGCTTTAACTCACACAAAATCTCTAAAGTCTCATCTATATCTCTAAGCTCCGTATCTCGCTTAGGTGGAAATATCTCAAAGGATAAAACTGTCTTGTTATTATTATGTATGTCTGAAATTCTCATATACTCTCATGTCCTTCCCATCATTTCATGCACTATGTTTCTATGAATATAAGTTTACAATTTCTTCTATCATTTGAAAAATACAAAAAAATGATACTCTGTCATAGTTTTAGGCTATAGCAAAGTATCATTTTCTCATTTTTCAAATTTCAATTATATATGATTCTTCAAATATTCCATATAAGCAGCTGCATATCGACTTAATGGCATATCCTTCTGATGAATCGTGCCTATCCGCATACACTCATCCACATCAAGAGGCTTCGCAATGATATTCTCACCATTCAACTCCTGACTAATTACACCACTACTTACCGTATAGCCATGCAAACCAATTACCAGATTAAAAAGCGTTGCTCTGTCCCTTACCTTAATATTCTTACTGTGGTCAAGAGTACTAAGTATCTCCTCCGAAAAATAAAAGGAATTATATTCTCCCTGCTCAAAAGACAAATACGGATACGGCTCCAAATCCTCCAATGTTACAATACTTTTCGCTGCCAAAGGATGCTCTGCCGAAATAAATACATGCGGCTTCGCAACAAACAGTTCTTCAAATATCAGACCATACTGACGCACAAGCTTTAATATCACCTCTTCATTCTTAGGCGATGTATACAAAATACCAATCTCACTCTTTAGACGGCTGACATCCTCAATAATCTCATGTGTTTGTGTCTCTCTCAAAGTAAAGTCATACTTCTCACCGCCAAACTCACGAATCACATCCACAAAAGCATTCACCGCAAAGGAATAATGCTGGCAGGACACGGAAAATCTTGGACTCTGTTCCTTTTTATTAAGAAACTTTTCTTCTAACAGGCTTGTCTGCTCCAAAACCTGTCTGGCATAAGAAAGAAATAAATCTCCCTCATTAGAAACTGTTACCCCCTTATTAGTACGCACAAAAATGCTAATCTGCATCTCTTTTTCCAATTCGCGGATTGCATTGGTAAGGCTGGGCTGCGAAACAAACAAACGCTTTGCCGCTTCCGTAATATTTCCAGTCTCTGCCACTGTCACTACATATCTAAGCTGTTGTAAGGTCATCGTTAGTCTCCTCGTTTCTTCGGAAATCTTATTTCAAAAATATCATACCATAATCACTTCGTGATTACGGTAAGTCTATGGCCATTCGGCCTGTATAATATCGCCTGATATTATACCATATACTTCAAAGTGAAAGGAAGCACTTCTTAATTCAAAGTGCTTCCTTTTCGCTTAACGCATACTCATGCGCATTTCCTCTTCTTCGATTTCTTTCTTTCTCTTATAACGATAATACAGGTAATTGCCTGTAAACATTACCGCTATACTGATAAAGCTTACCATCAACAGATATCCTGAACCCATAACACTATCAATCGTAAATCGGGTAGACATAGAACCATTTCTGGCTCTGGATGCCGCATCCTCTTCTGCCGTAGCACCCATGCTTCCATTATTCTGCAATGCCGCTACCCACTTATTTACAACAGTACCATCCTCTAAGGTTATAGTCTGTCCTGTAGTAATTGAATTGTTGTCAGGTACCACTGCAGATGCAATCTCTTCCCAAGCTACCGTAAATGGCGATGCTCCAGTGATATGTATCAGTAATCCCTCATCGTTACAATACGGAGTCAAATACTCAATCGTTCCAGGAACCTTTCCATTATATCCGTGAACAATCATATGGCTGACCGCATACTGATGTGTCTTACCGCTGGTTCCCACAGGATATGGAATTGTTATATTAATTCCGCTCTTAGGGAATGTGGCTGCCGTAACCTCCACCCATGTTCCATCCTTCGTAAGAACAACTATCGCAATATCATATACTACCATATTCTCTATTGAACGATTCAACATATGAAGAACCTGGCCCACATTGGTATTCTGAAGGTCCTTCTTCAAGAAGGTTTCCAAATCAAAGATTGTGTTTGCACCTGTTGCTTCCTTTACTTCTTCAGTTAAAGTATCCTCTGGTAATGAATTTGCAACACGATACGCAATATCTCCCT
Source organism: Lachnospiraceae bacterium (assembly GCA_017467805.1). GTDB lineage: Bacteria > Bacillota > Clostridia > Lachnospirales > Lachnospiraceae > COE1. The sequence continues at coordinate 4,601 of JAFUKJ010000112.1, read as the reverse complement.
TTTCGCCAACTACAATATAAGTCTTTCCATTTACCACAACAGTATCACCAGGCTTCTTAGCCGAAGATGTTTGCCTGTTGTCATTATCGGACGACTCATCATTTTCCCGTTCTAACTCCTCTGGCAAAGTCTCTTCTGGCAAGGTTTCCTCTGGTAAAGTCTCCTCTGGTAAGATTTCTTCAGGTAAAGTCTCCTCTGGCAAGGTCTCCTCAGGTCGAAGTTCTTCTCCCGTTCCATTTGCCAAATCATCCTTAACATCTTCATAATCTACCTTACCAGAAATATCCTCATTATTCTCTGGTGCATCCGTTACTGATGAGCTTTCTGAAGAGGCTTTCGTTACATTATAAGAGGTCTTCTCCCACTGCAAAGTCGTAAGTGCAATCTTACCCGCTCCCGAATACGGAAATACACTATTATAGAGATTTGCCGCATTCTTAGTTGCATAAGTATATGGTAAATTACGTCTAAAGGTAGTCGCATTTGTTACTAATACATCATCATCTGCAGAAGTATTATTTTTTACTTCAAGTTTCGCAATCGTGCCATTCATATAATAAAGTGAATTAATCGCATTAATATATCCTGCTGGACTGCTGCCATTACCTGATGAAAGTGCATTTGTGATACCACTGATATAACAACCCTCAAGAAGCATCTGCGCTCCGCAGGTTGAAGCTGCACCATTACTTACAAACTTCGTCTTCATTGCATTACTTGTAACTGAATTTTTGGCATCAAGAACAGCCTGTGAATCCATAATCGTATTATATACATGCGCCGTACCAAAACGAAGTCTCGGCAAACGGTCCATTGAGTTTGCAAAGTAATTATTTGCAAAGGTTGCTTTAATACCTACTGCATCCGATGCACTATCACTCTGACCCAAAAGGAAGGTCTTCTTCTGTGCATATGCATAGTCGTAAATCTGTTCCTCTGTCATACCTGCATTCAGCATTGTCTGATAAGTATTCGGATATTTACCAGGATTTGCTTTCAGTTCATCCATCATTGCCTGGAGGAACGTGCCATCCTTACTTCCTGGAAGGAAGTTACACCACGAAATTGTGACATTTGATGTCGGTGTCGGTGTCTTAATATCGATAATACCATCGTATGCCTTGTAGAAGGAACAATGGTCAATCCAAATACCATCTGATTTCTGAATTGTCATAAAGTCCCAGTCATTGCGGTCATACGCACCAGAAGTAGCTTCATCCCACTCCCAAAGCTCATCAAATCGAAGATTTCGAATCATGATATTTGAGCTTTCCTTAATGGTAATATTCGTATGCTTAATGGTATAACCCTTGTGTGAAAAGATTGTAAGGTCTTTCATCTTCTGTAACGTTAATACTGACACACCTGTTTTAAGCAGTGTCGGATGTGTTAACGGTTGATTACTATATGCTTTGATAATGGATGAATACTTGCTCATTACTGTAGCTCCAAGCTCCTTACTTCCAAGACCAATATCTGCCGTCAACTCGATAACAGAAGGTTTTCCCTTTGACTTAACCTGAGTTAATGCCTCCAGGAACTCCACTGCTGTTCCTACCTGATAATAATTCTCACTTTCTTCCTTCAGAAGTCCACCACCGCTTACGCCATAGTCTACAGCGTAACCTTCCATAAAGAAATCTGACATCAGAGAATCGTCGCCTTCTGACCACGAATAGGTCTCTGATACAAACGGCGTACCTGTATATCTCATCTCTCTGGCAGTTGTAATACTTCCGATAAAGGTATCCTGATAACCGAGCTTTCCTGCACTTATCAGCGCATTCGCATATCTCTTCGATACCTGCTCTCTATCCGCATTAATCGAATATCCTGGTCCATACGAATAGTACTCTGTAAATCTCGCATCCTGATAAGCGTTACCACTCATATCAGCATATGGTAATGTTGCGTTCAAGATACTTCCCATATAACAGTTAATCCATGTAACCATACCATCAGGTCCCCAAGGTCTGGATAACAGATACTTTGTACCTGAACAGCCATCCTCATATACAACTGCACACTGATTAAATACTAAACCATAGTTGTTATCTGCTGCAGTCTTAGGTACCGCTACATATCCTTGAAGCTTGGTACTTTCATAAACGTTATTCAATATACATTCATTAAAGAGTACCTTTGCATTATCACCACTGTAAATATAGTCAACAAGACCATTAATCTGACAGCGATAGAAATACTGCTGTCCCTGATGAATATACAACGTATCCTGCACACCAGTCATCGTACATCCAATAAAGGTTGTATTAGTCGCATCAATACGGAGAGCATCCGCAGACTTATTACTCTTTCCATCATTGGTTGAATATACATAATCGTTTACAAAAGAAATATTTTCAGCACTAAAGCCTGTTGCGCCTGACTGAATATAAGTCGCACAACGCAATGCCATATCTCCACCAGCTTCATAAGATGACCCCAGTACACCTGGATAATAGTGAAGTATCGTCTTGTCAGGTTCTTCACCTAAAAGAGTAATATACGACTTATTCACCACTATCCTCTCTTCATAAGAACCTTCCAATACCAAAATAACATGTCTGTTACTTGATGTTGCATTCGTTGGTGCTGCATCCAACGCTGCTGTTACCGTCTTATAGGTCGGCACAGATGCACCGCTTGCAATTGTTGAAATATCTCCATCCGCTCCAGTAAAGCTTGCATCTACAATCGCATCATAATCTGTTGCATATACATAATTAAATGACTTCTTTGTCTGCGTTCCATCCGCCCCTGTGAATACCAGGTAAACATCATTTCTACCCTGCTTCAAAGTCAATTCAAAGCTAAATGTTTCTCTATCTGAAACACTCTTACTTGTACCTGCACCATTTACATAGGCAGTAATCGTACCACTACCGCCATCCACCAAACCTTCAATCAGAATCTTGTCTGTAAATACAGTCTGATAAGAACGATTGGTTATTATAATATCGTACTTCTCATAATCATAACCCGTTCTATTCGAAGCAGGCACTGCCCATATTGCAGACTCCTCCGTTAACAAGCTCTCATTATATTCTGTAGTGTCAGTTGCCTCTAATACAGCCTGTACAATATAGTAATATGGATCATCTGCAATAATACCACCTTCTGCAATAGTGTCCGTAAATGTTTTGCTTGTTTCCTTTCTTCTAATTACTTCTAAACCATCATATCCTTCATCAAAGGAATAACGATAAATTGTAAAGTAATCATAAGCACCATCATATTCCCATGTCAAAGTAACTCCAGTCGCGTTTCCTACAGCAGTAAGCTTTGGCTGCTCTAAGGCGCCATCTACCATAACACTCTTTGAAAGAACAGATGCACTCTGCGCTCCACCAAGACTCGGTCTTCCGAGCTGTCCTGTTACACGATAAATATAGGTAGCTGCCTGTCCTGGTATCAAAGTATCATCAATGCAATTCACAGCATATAAAGTTTCTTTTACTGTCTTCCATGTAGCACCGTTGTCCTCAGAACGTTCAATAATATAGAATGCATCTCCTGTTGGTGCATCACCTAAAATAGATAATTTCACAACAGTAGCTCCATTAACTTCAGCCGCTGCGGCGTACAAAGCACGCACTGTCGGCACGCTGCCTACTGGTGCATAGATATCATTCTGGTCATAATATTCTGTACCGACATCTGATGTCGAACTTCTCTGTGTATAGAGTAAATTACTGATTTCTACAGACGCCTCTGATATTGCAAGACCAAAATACAAATCCGTCCCCGCATCATCCAGCATATTATATGAAACCACACCTGCAATTGTCTCATCCTCATAGCTTGCGTAGCTGATTGTACATGTTGTAGCTCCTGTTCTGCTAATCTCAATATGTAACTTCTGACCTGCTGTATGTGTTCCTATACCTGAATTTGTTGTATACAACGAATCTGTCGGATACACCTTCTCCAATTTCCCATCATTTCTGAAAGAAAGAGTATACTCATTTTCAGCCGAGAAAATACCTGGGAATACACCATACCAGCTACTGCTATTATTCTGAGTTATCTTCATATCAAACGACAAAACATCATAGCCGTTCGTAGCTTCAAAGATATAGTATCCCATACCATCGAAGGTTGAACCATCCTCAAAGATTCCACTTCCACCATTCTTGTATACCTTACCAAACTTCTGTCCACCCGTTGAAGACACAGTGATTCTCTGTCCATCAACTGTTTCTGACACGATGCTCGCCTTACTTCCCAAAAGTTCACCTGTTTGGGCTATACGTGGAAGTTTGTCGTCTTCGACAGGCTCTTCTTCAGGAATATCCCCTACCTCATCATAAATTGCCTCAATTAGCTTAATGTATGTACCTTCTGTTGCTCCTATCTTTATATAACCCTTTTCACCCGTATAAACTATATTTGCAGTATAGCTTGCGTCATCATACGTAATTGTAGCTTCACTTCCATGACCACTATCCAAACAAATCTTATTAGCATTAGCCGCGCTTGTCGCAGTTACTACCACTGTACATGCACCAGTTACAGGAATAGATACTATGGTTCCTGCATTCATCTGCGTATCCTGATTGGCTTCTCTGTAAGCAAGCTTTCCATTCGTCGCCTCAATCTCC
>JAFUKJ010000111.1 GCA_017467805.1 Lachnospiraceae bacterium | reverse complement strand
GAGATAAGAGTCTCAGCTCCATCCTCACCTGCAAGGTTGATAGCTACCAAAGCTCTGTCTGTAAGAACTTCCTTACCACCTGCTACAAGCTTAGCTGTAATAGGTGTCTTACATGCTGCTGACTGCTCGCCAACACCACATGCATTCATAGCTGCTACTTTATAGTAGTAGTTAATATTTGTTGAAATCTCACCTGTATTATCTGTAAATGTACATTCCTTAGACTCGCCAATCTTTACGAACTCCTTGAAGCCCTTATCATCCTCAGCCTTGTCTGAACGATAGATAATGTACTTAATAACCTGATAATCTCCCTCTACAACTGCTGCATCCCAGCTTAATGTAACTGTACGATGTAACTCTGTCTCATCTGCTGTAGGGTCTACACAAACAACATTTGCAGGAGCCTTTGGTGTAGCACCTTCCACTAATGCTGTAACTGTGATTATATTTGTTCTTGCTGACTCTGTACCATCTGCTGTGTAGCATGTCATGTAGTACTGGTATTCCTCACCAAGGTCAACTGACATAGCTCTGCAAGCCAAATCATCTGCTGCATACTCTTCCTTTGTAAATGTCTTTACAACTGAGAAGTCTGCATCTGATGTACCCTTCTGGTATACCTTGTAGCCTGCTGCCTCATCTACTCCATTGAAGCCGATTAAGAATGTGTACTTGTTAGTTGCATTATCAACACTTGCCTCAGACTCAACGAATCCTGAAGGAGCCTTCAAAAGCTCTGTGATTGTCATACCGTTGATGTACTGGTTTGTACCTGCAACTGTAATATTTAACTGACCATCTTCAACTCTAATGGTTGCTGTCATGCTGCCTAATGACTGCTTACAAGCAATAGAACCGATAGAAACGCCTTCTCCTAAGTAGCCTGGCTTGATAGTACTTGTACCTGGTAATAAGTCACATGCGTAGATTGTTACCTCATAATCACCATTTGGTAAATCTACTGCAAACTCACCAGCGCCAAGACAGAAGTCATCTGCCATATCAGAAGAATCTGCATTACCGTTGCCATCTCTGTCACGTCCGTTATTTGGAGCTGTAATCCAACCATAACCTACTGTTGCATCATACATCTGATTCTGATTTACACCAATCCAACCTTCCATTGTAGGTGAGTTGTTATAGTTAAAGTCGAACTTCTGACCTGCAGTCTTAGTTGTTACTGCAATCTTCTCTGAGAAATCACCCAAGCCTCTTGAGTTAAAGCCTCTTACTGCATATACATAGGTAGTACCTGCTGCACAGGTAGAATCTGTATACTTAAGAGATGGTGTTACAGAGAACTTTGTTGCATTAGAGAAATCAACATCATCAACTGTCTGTCCATCCTCTAAAACTGCTCTGTAGATATAATATAACTCTGCATTCTCTGCTGCTGTCCAACTAAATGCTGCTGATGATGCACCTACTGATGTTACTTCGATAGAAGAAACTGCTGTTGGTGCTACAGATGCCATCTTAGTATCAACAAGCTTCTTCAATTCATCTAACTGAGAATCTTCGCTATACTCCTTAATACCCTCTGCCACACACTGAGCAAACTTGTATGCTCCGTAGTACTGTAAGTGTGTTGAGTCTGTTGCACCGCCTGTGTAAGCACCTGTTGTGTAGTCACCAGCGTTAACATGAAGGAATAATGACTTAGCTCCCTCAATACCGAACTCATTACAAAGGTCAATAGAACGCTGTGCTAAATCAATAAGCGCAATACCTTGCTCGTCTGCCATCTTCTGCATTACCTGTCTGTATGCTTCAAAGTTACATACGAAGGTATTTAATGTACCGTCAGAATTAGTAGTGTAGCTGTATCTTGCTACAGGTGTTACAAGAATAGGTGTTGCACCTCTCTGGATAGCACCATCTACATAATACTGCATCCACTTCTCGAACTCAGAAGAAGATACATATCTGTTAGGTCTTGCTGCTGTTGCATCATTGTGTCCCCACTGAACGAGTAAGTAATCGCCAGGCTTGATATCCTCTAAAAGGTCATCGAGCTTGCCTTCCTCGATATAAGACTTAGAGCTTCGACCACCGATTGCACGGTTCTCGATAATTGCATTGGTTGCTTCATAAGTCTGTGACTGGCTGAATCCACAATCTGTACACTCACGCTCTTCTACCAAATCCCCGAAGAAGCTGTAAAGTGTCTGTCCCCAACCTGTCTGTGGATAGTAGTAAGTATCGTATGTCTGAACTGTTGAGTCAGATGCAATAAAGATAGTTGGCTTATCGCCTGCTTCTTTTGCTGCAGATGCTCTTACTTCTACCTTGCTGACATATACTGTCTTCTCTGATGCTGCATCCTTAGATGTAGCACTTCCTGATGTCTCTAAGAACTTTAAGTTCAAATGTCCATCTACAAGACATGCCTTAATTGTCTGTGTTACTGTTGCACCTGCGCCTACTGTAATGCCAGATGCCTTTGTAATATCCTCTGCCTCCAAGCTTACTGTCAAAGCAGAAGATGTAGGGTTTACAAGAGTTACTGTTACATCGTAATCCTTGCTCTCTAAGTTAAAGTCAAGTGTTGATGTATTCTCATATGTATATACACCGTAACCTGTACTCTCTGTCTCTGTCCATACCTGGCTCTTAATCGCCAAATATCCGTCATGTGCTGTTACATAAGAAGCCTTTCCCTCTGATACAGTTGCAGTTCTAGGATAATATACCCCTCCATCCCAGCCTTTTGCTGCATCGTTAAATGTAACATCACTAAAGCCATAACCTGTCTCTGCTGAGTAAAGTGTATCAGCATTCACAGTTTTGCCTTCACCTAACTCATATGCACCTTCCTGCGCATATCCATCAAGGCTCATAAGAGCAATCGCTGGCTCTTCCAAGGTTTCTGTTTCGGTTTCAGTCTCTGTTTCAGTTTCCGTTTCAGTTTCTGTCTCTGTCTCACTTACTGTTTCAGTTTCACTTACTGTCTCTGTTACTGTTTCTGTCTCAGTCTCAGTTACCCCTTCAGTCGAATCCTCTGTCGATTCCTCATCAGTTACCGCTTCTGTTGAAGCTGCTTCTGTTGAAACCTCTTCTGTTGAAGCCTCTTCTGTTGAAATGACTTCTGTTGAAACCTCTTCTGTTGAAACTTCTTCTGTTTTGACCTCTGTCTCGGAATCCTCTGATGACTCTACCACTGCTGGCTCTGTCTCTGTCGGCTGTACCGTAGCTGTCTCTGTTACAGATTCAGCAATTGACTCAACAGTTGATTCATCTGTTGCTTCATCTGTTGCTTCATCTGTAGTTTCATCTGCCGAAGTCTCTGTAACCGCTTCATCTACCACAATCTCAGTTTCCTGTTCCGCAGTAAGTTCAGTAGCGTACACAACACCAGATGCTGATGAAAGATTACTTCCGACCATCGCAACACTCAGCACGATTGCCAATGCCTTTGTCAGATTTTTTCTCCTGATCATTTGTTACTCCTCCCATTTTTAATATATACCCTTATAGAATATTCCCCTTGGTAAACTCCCCTTTACCAGTTATGGTTTCATTATAGGTATTTTGCCTCCCTATTTCTAAGCAACTAGTTATATAAACTATGCAAAAGTGACCATTTTTACCCGTTTAAGCGTCTGTTTTTATGTCATTTTTTATATTACATATACAATTTTGCACTTTCAATATGGCAATTTTGTTCATATCAATGCGTTTATATGGTCTTTTTTGTTATTTTGTACAATTCTATTGGTCATATTAAACAACATAATACCAGTGCAAACTGTCCCTTTGTTTTCTCTTAAAATTGTGTATTTCTAAAACGACACTTTAAGGATATATTATACTCATTACAATATTTGCTAGTCTCGAAAGGCATATATAAATATGAAAAGAATTGCTTTATTTAATGATTTATCAGGTTTTGGAAAATGTTCTTTAACAGCAGCGATTCCTGTAATATCCGTCATGGGAATTCAGGCATGTCCTATGCCAACTGCCGTTTTATCGAATCAAACAGATTTCGACAGCTATCAAAGTGTTGACTTAACCAGACATATTGATTCCTTTATAGATGAATGGAAGAAGCTGCAGGTAAGCTTTGATGGAATTTACTCAGGATACCTTGCCAGCGCTGAACAGATTCATAAGGTATCCAGTTTCCTTCAAGAATTTCAGACAAAAGATACAATTTTTTTGGCTGACCCCGTTATGGGCGATTATGGAAACACCTATGATATGTACAATGACGACTTTCTTAATCTCATGAAAGAACTGACAAAGAAAGCCAATATTATAACTCCAAATTTAACAGAATTATGCTTATTGACTGATACAGACTATGCAGAACTTACCGCATATGCTGATGCTCCCGATTATTTGGAACGAATCATCGCTCTGGCTGAGTCGTTGCTTACAACTGCCGAAGTACGCCAAAGCGTGATTGTCACAGGCATTATCCGCAAGGACGCAGTTTCTGGCCAGTCTTATGTGGGCAGTCTTGCTGTTAATTCTGAAAGTCATTATTACACAAAAGATCTCTATTTTGGAAAAGGCTTTTCTGGTACAGGCGACTTATTTGCTTCCGTCATATGTGCGAGTCTGGTAAAAGGACTTTCCTTAGAACAGGCACTTCATAAGGCATCTGATTTCTTAACTCCTGCTATTGAAGAGGCTGTTACTCAGGGAATTGAGCAGAATCATGGCGTTCATTTTGAAAAGTATCTTCCTTTGTTAATATCAGACTGATTATAAAACGTGCGCCATTAGGCACACAAAAAAGATTGTAGCTCCCGCGAACTACAATCTTTTTTAATACCTTTTATTTTGTAACGTGATGCTCTAACTCAGTCATATCCTTATATTCATATTTTTTGAGCATTTCTTCAAATTCATCAACAGGCATTGGCTTTGCGTAGTAGTAACCCTGAATAATATCACATCCGACACTTCCAAGGAAATCCGCCTGTTCCTTAGTCTCTACGCCTTCCGCAATAACATCCATACGAAGCTTATCCGCCATACCTACAATCATCTGAATGATATTAGCACTTCTGTCTGCATCTGCTGCCTTCGCCATAAACTTCATATCCATCTTCAATACATCCACAGGAATATCCTTCAAGGTATTCAATGTAGAATATGCACTTCCAAAGTCATCCATTTCAACAATAAAGCCTGCCTCCTGCAGCTTTTCTACCAGTTCAACCTGCTTTTTCAGGTCAATTGCAAACGCACTCTCTGTAATCTCCAGACGCAGTCTAGACGGTGGAATCTCGTACTTACGCACCAAATCCATAATCACCTTATATAAATCAAGATAATAGAAGTCCTTCGGTGAAATATTAACCGAAAGCGAAATATCATTTCTTCCTTCATCCGTCCACTTTCGAATCTGAGCACATGCCATTTCCCATACATACATATCAAGCTTACTGATTAAGCCATTATTCTCCATAACAGGAATAAACGAAAATGGTGGAATCAGACCTTTCTTAGGATGCAACCAGCGAACCAGTGTCTCCGCACCTACAATTGCCTTCGTCTCGTGACTAATCTGTGGTTGCAGGTAAATGACAAACTCTTTCTCATTAAATGCAGTCTGCAAATCTGTCAGTATCTCCTGCTCCTGCAAAAGCTCTTTTCTCATACTTTCATCATAACGGGCAATTTCCTGCTGAATATCGCCCTTAATAGACGAAATCGCAAGCGTCGCTCTATCCATCATCGCTGAAACGGAAAGATTCACATCCGTTACTTCGAAGATACCGATATGATTGGCTATTGGGAAGTTATAGCTTCGTGCTCTCAGCACACTGCTGCTCTTCACCAGATATGCAACATCCGAAAAATTCTTCTTTGGAATACACATTGCAAAGCTGTCATCTCCCACTCTGCCATACACACGATTATGGTCATCATTGCGTCTCAGCTCATCCGCAATCATTTTCAGAAGCTTGTCTCCCGCTTCCACGCCAAAGACTTCATTATATGCCTTAAACTGCTTAATATCCGAACAAATCATGTAATAAACCTCATTCGGATTCTCTTTCATAAACTCCGCTGCCTTTTCAATAAAGTACTCTCTATTATATAAATCCGTCAAAGAATCATGTGTTGCGCTATGACGATACTTCTCCTGCAATTCTCTTTCACGGGTAAATTCATGAAGAATATAAATGTAACCTCTCAGCTTTCCTCTTTTATTGCGAAGCTCCTGCTCATCACACTGAAAATATCTAAACTCAACACCACGTTTAAGAATCAGAACATCCTCTTCCTCATCCTCATCTTTTTCCCACACATCGAGAAACTCCGACCTGCTAAGCATTTCTGTGTGAAAAATTTTATTAGCGCTCTCATTCATATACCAAAACTTTTCATTTTCATCAAACATCATAATCAGAGCATCCAGACGGTCTACCGCCTTCAGTCCATAGTAGCTTGTAACTGCTCGAACTCTTCGCATGAATTTCAATAAAAACCATGGCGTACATAATGCTATTATTACGATTATCGCCAATACAATCACATATTTCATACTTATCTCTCCTCTTTTACTTATTGATAAGTTCTTTTGCGTGTGCATAATATTTTTTATTTTATAGGAATTTCCCATAAACAAAAATATAACTGTGTACTGTCCCTTTTCGGAAACTATACACAGTTATATTTTATCACACAATTCACTTGCATAACAACTTTTTTCAGTTATTTTATTCTTTCCATTGTCTGATAAGCTTTACCCATGAGTATATCAGACATATTGCATGTACACTTAACGTAATGGTCCATGTAATAGGATAGGAAATATAAATTGTTCTCGTGCTATGATACTCAGGAATCTGAAATACCGTTGCAATCCAAAGCAATCGTAAGCCACAAGCCCCCAATAATGAAACAATCATCGGCATAACAGACTTACCAATTCCACGAAGAGCGCCTACCAAGACATCCATCATACCGCACAGCGCATAGGTCGTACCAATAATTTCCAATCGAAGCATACCTGCATCAATTACTTCTGCACTGGTAGAATAGATTCCCAATAGCTCTCTTCCAAACAGAACCATGAGATTCCCCAGCACTGCCCCCGTAATCAGTACATACAACTCTCCTGCCAATGCAATTTTGCGGATACGCTGCATATTTCTGGCACCATAATTCTGACTGGTAAAGGATATCGTTGCCTGATAAAAGGCATTCATTGCAATGTAAACAAAGCCCTCTATATTCAGTCCTGCCGAATTACCCGCCACTACAATATTTCCAAAGCCATTTACCGCTGACTGAATCACAACATTAGACAGTGAGAACACCATACCCTGAAAGCCCGCAGGTAATCCAATCTGCACAATTCTAAGAAATTTATCCTTATCAATCGCCAATGCCTTAAGGTCAAGGTGAATCGCTCCCTCCTCACGCATCAGGCATCGCACCACCAATATCGCAGAAACTGTCTGTGAAATCGCTGTCGCGAGCGCAACACCCGCCACATCCATATGGAAGCATATTACGAAAATCAGATTCAAAACCACATTGATAACACCTGCAAGCAACAGATAATACAACGGTCTCTTTGTATCTCCAACCGCTCTAAGAATCGCACTTCCAAAGTTGTAAATCATGGTAGAAGTCATTCCCAGAAAATACACTCTCAAATATAATGCCGCAAGGTCGATAATCTCCTCAGGCGTCTGCATAAGCTCCAGAATCGGCTTAGCAAAAACAAGACCAACTACTGTCAAAATCAGACCACTAATCACACTTAACAGCATGGAAGTATGTACAGTAACTCTAAGCTCTTTATCATTCTTCGCACCATAATATTGAGCAACAAGAACATTCGCACCTACGGACAAACCAATAAAAATATTAGTCAAAAGATTAATCAACGACGAGTTTGCACCTACTGCTGCCAGTGAATTATCACCTGCAAATCGTCCTACTACAATGATATCTGCCGCATTAAAAAGCAACTGCAATACGCCAGAACACATAAGTGGAATGGCAAACAGCAGCATCTTTCGAAATACCGAGCCATTACACATATCAATTTCATATTTCTTAGCCTTCAATCTCCTGCGCCTTCTTTCTACTAAAAATAGGATTCCTCAAAGTCATAACAATAAGCGAAATCACCATTACAAACCAAATCGTTGGCTCCGCAAATATAATTCCCCAGTAGCCAAATCGCTCTACTATCAAAAAAGCAAATACCAGCTTACCTACAAGCTCAATAAAGCTTGAAAAAATCGGTGTCACACAGTCCCCAAAGCCCTGCATGGAATTCCTTAGTATTACAATCAATACTGTTACTATAATAAAAGACATATCCACCTTGAGATAAGTAGTACCCCAATAAAGAATCTCTTCATTCTTCGTGCTGGCAATAAAAGAAATCAGATACGGCGAAATGGTATGTGTCAAAACAAATACCACCGCCGACCAGCAGGCACCAAGCAAAAGTACTGACTTCATTCCTTTTCGAATACGGTCATAGCGGACTGCTCCGTAGTTCTGTCCGCAATAGGTTGCCATCGTAGAACCCAATACGCTGACAGGAAGCATCCAGATTTCAAACACCTTTCTGGCTGCTGCATGAGCCACGATAATCTGATTACCCAAAGTATTAATACCTGTCTGCAAGGTTACTGTACCAAAGTTCACAAGACTTGACATCAGTCCCATGGATAACCCACTCTGGTACATCATAATCACCTGCTTGGACTCTAATCTAAAGTCCTTTACCGATACATGCAGAATCGGGAACTTATGATAAATACGAATAATACACAGTACCACTGACAATAGCTGCGAAATCACTGTTGCATACGCTGCGCCAGCTACTCCTGTATCAAAGCCTAAGATAAACCAGTAATCCAATACTACATTTACTACAGAAGATATAATCAGAAAAATCAATGGTGTCAGCGAATCTCCAATTGAGCGTAGCAAATTCGCGCATAAATTATAGGAAAACGTAATAAACATACCCCAGACCAACACTACAATATACGAATACGACGCTTCAAACTGCTCTGTCGGAACATGAAGTATCGTTAGTATCGGTCTTAAGAAAAGCGCTACAGCTACAATTACCACCGCCGCAGTAATCGCACCAAGAAGCATAGAGGATGCGACACTCTTCTTCAACGCCTTCTCATCCTCGCTGCCAAAATGTCTTGCCGTAATTACGCTAAAGCCCAGTGTCAAGCCATTGAAAAAACCTGTCAGAAGATTGTACAACGTAGAAACAGAGCCTACCGATGCAAGTGCATTCTCACCTAATGTACTACCTACAATCTTGGTATCAACCAAACTATATAAGATTTGAAACAGATTTCCGAAAAATATCGGAATCGCAAATAATATTATAACCTTCAGAGGTTTCCCCTCTGTTAGTGACCTTGTCTTTGGTTTCATTACTTTCTCAATCCTTTCGGATAATGATTCTTCATAACCTGCCCCGCAAGCTTACCCCAGCCAAGACTATAACCATCCACCGTAATCAGATACCAGCCCTTCTCGCCGTCATGATTCAAAGTCATACCATTCAAATATGCCTTCGCCTGTGGGTCTGTTGACTCCAAATCCACAAAACGCTTCACATCATCAACAGTTAATGTCAATGCCAGCGCATGGGAAGGCTCAAAACGATTCTTCTTCAAGGTTCCCAAATGTAAGCCTGGGCGCATTACCTTCAATCCCTGAATCGCAGGCATTCCCTGTGGTATCAGATAAAGCTGCTCGCCAAAAAGTAACAGCTCGCCATCTAAATCAATTCTCAATGTATCTGCAAGGAACTGCTTATAATCCTCCAGCTTCGTCTGTATCCCTCTCTGCAAACCGTTCTTGCAAAAGCCCTGATAGCCCGCTGGCACTTCGCCGTCCTTCTCTAACACTGCAAGATAATGTCCCTCACCCTGCAATAAATGCGGCCACAACCTGATAGTCTTCTCTATGCCGTCGGCTGGCTCATCCGTCCACTCTGCCACACCACAGCTCATACCCTCATATAGAGGCACTTCTACTATCTTAAACTCAGGGTGTCTCTTAATAAATCGGCTGATACTGCCCTCATTCTCCGCTGGTGCAAAGGTACAGGTCGAATATACCAGTCTTCCGCCTGGGCGAAGCATACCTGCCGCACAGTCTAATATCTCATCCTGCCTGTCAGCACACAACTGCACATTCTCTAAGCTCCACTCCTCGCAAGCCTCTTCATTCTTACGAAACATGCCCTCACCAGAGCATGGCGCATCCACCAGTATCTTATCAAAGAACTCTACAAAGGTATCAGCAAGCTTTGCAGGTGTCTCATTCGTTACCAGCGCATTACGAATCCCCATTCGCTCCACATTCTCAGATAATATCTTTGCACGCTGTGGATGAATCTCATTGCACACCAGCAAACCCTCTCCTCGTAAGCCTGCCGCAATCTGCGTAGACTTACCGCCAGGTGCCGCACACAGGTCAAGGATTCTGTCCCCTGGCTTTGCTTCCAGATAAGCCACAGGTGCCATAGCACTAGGCTCCTGAATATAATACACGCCAGCCTCATGCCATGGATGCTTACCAGGCTGATTATCACTCTCATAATAAAAGCCATTCGTCTCCCATGCCACAGGACGAAGGTCAAAAGGTGCCTTATCAAGGAAATCCTGCTTATCTGCCTTTAACGGATTCACTCTTAATGCCTGATATTTTGAATTCTCATAACTTCGCACGAAAGCAGGATACGCTTCCTTAAGCATATCCTGCATCCTATTAACAAACTCTTGTGGTAACAACATCATCTACCAAAGTCCTTTCCATCTGTACGACTTATAACACGAGTCCCTTATCCTCTTCACATCCAAGTACAATATTCAAGCACTGAACTGCAGCACCTGACGCACCCTTACCAAGATTATCAAATCTTGTTGAAATTACTACTCTGTCCTCATTACCTGACACATAAATCTCAATGCCATCCCAGCCTGCACATGCGTTGCTTGCGATAAATCCGCCGTACTCAGCCTCTTTACCAAATGGCATTACCTTAACAAACTTCTCACCTGCATAATACTGCTCAAGATATGCATGTAACTCTTCTGGTGTCTTCTTCTGTGTTAACATATCTGTATAAAGTGGAATAGTCACAACCATACCATTATAATAATCAGCTACGATAGGTGAGAACAAAGGCGCCTTATCAAGTCCTGTAATCTTCTGCATCTCCTTCAAATGCTTATGGCTCTGTGTCAAAGCATACTGTCTTGGAGCATCAAGCTCTGCCTCTCTCTCATCTGCCTGATACTGCGCAATCATCTTCTTACCGCCGCCGCTAAAGCCTGATACACCAAAGGAAGATACTGGATAATCCTTAGGCAGAATACCGCCTGCAACTAACGGATAAACTGTTGTGATAAAACCTGTTGCATAGCATCCAGGTACAGCAATTCTCTTGCCTGTCTTAATCGCCTCTCTATGTGTCGGTGAAAGCTCAGGATAACCATAAGCCCATCCCTCTTCTGTTCTATGTGCCGTAGAAGTATCAATGATTGTGACATTATCATTCTCTACCATAGCAACTGCCTCTCTTGCAGCCGCATCAGGTAAACACAAAAATGTAACATCTGATGCATTGATGTACTTCTTAATCTCATCAGGGTCTTTTCTAAGCTCTGACGGAATCTTCAGTATCTCTATATCATCGCGACCCTCGAATCTCTCAAAGATTCTTAAGCCTGTAGTTCCTTCGCTACCATCGATAAAAATTTTCTTCTTCATTGTATTCCTCCTTGTGTACCCCAGCGGGACTCTCTAAAGCCCATTATAGTCCAATTCTACAAAAAACACTATAGTATTTTGTATAAAATTATACCCCAGCCAAATCCTTGATAACTTCACCCGCAATAATCAGTCCCACAACCGATGGTACAAATGCATTACTGCCTGGTATCTGGCGTTTCTTAATACCGCTCTCCTCACGCTCTTTCTCACCTAAATCACTCTTAGGCTCGATTGGCTGCTCCTCGGAATACACCACCTTCAGCTTCTTAATGCCACGTTTCTTTAGCTCTCTACGCATTACCTTCGCCAATGGACAGACATTCGTCTTATAAATATCTGCTACACGGAATGCCGTAGGGTCCAGCTTATTCCCTGCTCCCATGGAACTGATAATGGGAACCCCTGCAATATTCGCCTGCTCCACAAGCTGCAGCTTACCAGCCACCGTATCAATCGCATCTACCACATAGTCATACTGTGTGAAATCAAACTGCTGAGCCGTTTCAGGCAGATAAAAGCAACGATAGGTATTCACTGTCATCTCAGGATTAATCTCCAGAACTCTCTCCTTTGCCACATCCACCTTATACTGCCCAATGGTCTTATGCGTAGCGATAATCTGACGATTCAGATTCGTTACCGCCACGGTATCATTATCAATCAGGTCAAGCGTTCCTACACCGCTTCTTGCAAGCGCCTCCACCGTATGACCGCCTACACCGCCAATACCAAACACTGCTACTCTGGCATGCTGCAAACGCTCCATGCCCTCTCTTCCTAATAATATCTCTGTTCTGGAAAACTGCTCCTGCATCTGTTACCTTGCCCTTTCCTCTATCTGCGCACTCTCGCGTCCTACAAAAGCTCCTGATAATCTTCCTTCGTAAACCTATGATAAATCGTGTGGTCCATCTCTGCCTTGATACAATAGTAATACTCGTCAGGCTCCTTATCTGGAAAATATATCGCAAAATCAAAGTCTGCCCCCTCAGGCATCTTTTCACATACATAGTTCTCATTATGTGCTGCAAACACCCGACAAATCTCCTCAATCGTACAATGATGATGACTCTGAAAAAGCGCAATGATATCCACAAGAAACGGAGAAACCACAACACTCTTATGCACATATTCCACACCATCAGCAGGTACACTAATCTCAAAACGCTCACCTTTTGCAGAGATTTTCAAGCTACCAAGTCCGCTTGTCTGTAATGCCTCTGTTTCCTGCAACTGCTCAAGCATCTGCTTTGCATCTAAAATCTCCACCCCTAGTATTACATTTAAGGAGCTAAGAGGAAAATACAAACGCACTGTCTCCTTTGCATAGCCAAGCTTCAACTGCGCCTCCACAATCTGGTCTGTGATATTCTTGATTAATCTGTCTGTGTTCATCCTATTGCCCTTCCTAATATTCCATCTCTTGTCTCTATACGGAACATCCCATTCTTAATTTGAAAATAATGGTGTTGATAAATATCTGTCACCTGAATCAGGAAGCAATGCCACAATTACCTTGCCCTCATTCTCTGGTCTCTTAGCGAGAATAGTCGCCGCCTTAAGGGCTGCACCTGAGGAAATACCTACCATAACGCCCTCTGTTAATGCAAAGTCGCGTCCCTCTGTAAAAGCGTCCTCATTTTCTATCATAAGTATCTCATCATAAATCTTCGTATTCAATACACTAGGTACAAAGTTTGCACCAATTCCCTGAATCTTATGCGCTCCTGCAACACCCTTAGTCAATACAGGGCTTGTAGCAGGCTCTACTGCAACTACCTTAACATCAGGATTCTTACTCTTCAAATACTCACCAATACCTGTAATCGTTCCACCAGTACCAACACCAGCCACAAAGATATCCACCTGCCCTTCAGTCTGCTCCCAAATCTCAGGTCCTGTACTTGCCTTATGTGCCGCTGGATTTGCAGGATTATCAAACTGTCCAAGAATCACTGCGCCCTCTATCGAATCACGAAGCTCCTCTGCCTTCTCAATTGCCCCAGCCATGCCCTTAGCACCATCTGTTAACACCAGCTCCGCACCATAAGCCTTAAGCAAAGTTCTTCTCTCAACGCTCATAGTATCAGGCAAAGTAAGAATCGTCTTATATCCCTTTGCCGCTGACACAAAAGCCAAACCAATTCCTGTATTACCCGAAGTTGGCTCAATAATGGTCGCTCCTGGCTTCAAGATTCCCTTCTCCTCTGCATCCTCAATCATTGCAAGTGCCACTCTGTCCTTCACTGAACCCGCAGGATTCAGATACTCAAGCTTTGCCAGTATCGTAGCCTTATCAACGCCTGTTTTTTTCATATAATTATTCAACTTTAACATCGGTGTATTTCCAATTAATTCTGCTGCACTGTTTGCTATTTTCTTCATAAACACTGTTCTCCCTTTTCTAGTATATATTCTCCATGCCAATTCCTATAGAATTAGTATGAAAAGCTATGGTATGAATTATAGGACTGTGGGAATGTTATGTCAAGAGGGCGCAGAAGTGGTTAACATAATGAAATGTAAAAAACAAGTGTAGACATCCACATATTTTCATGCTACTTTCTAATAGAACGCTTCGTGTACACATTTCTTACGTTCAAATCTATACTCAAGGAAGGTAATCTATGACCAAAGAAATTAACAAATCATCTCCTGCTTTTCTACAAGATAAGCTGTGGGATGAAATCACAAAATCCATCGCTGACCGTATGCCAAATCAGTTATTTCCACTATTTAAAGAGGCATTTGGAAAGGATTATCCTAAAGGAACACCTATTAGAATTATTCAAACCGAATACCCTGTACCAAAAAGTGACAGAAACATCATTTTCTCTGATATTGTTCTACTTGTAGCAGAGAAAGACCTATATCATATGGAGTGCCAGATGACTAATGACCGCGACATGACTGTGCGAATGATTGAGTATGATTTTCATACTCAAACATATTCATTAGAGGATATCAGAGCAAAACATTTGACAATGTTTATACCATTTAAGTTGTTAAGCTTCAGACCTAGAATGACTTCTAGGAAAAATCCAATACAGGAAAACGAATTGACACAGTATGTCAGAAGCCTTATAGTTATCTTAGAGGAAGAGTTCGAGTATGGTAACATTTCAAGCCTCGAATTCAAGGATTATGTGAAGTTTATTAATCTTGCAGCGGAACGTGTATTCCACTCGCAACAACACTATGCTAAGGAGGTATTCGAAGTGACCAAATCTGTATTAGAATTACCAAGTGATATTTATCGCAAGGCTGAGATGGCTGAGAAACTCCAGCAGGAGTTGGAGGAGACAAAGGAAGAATTTGCTTTACAAAAAGAAGAATTCACACTACAAAGAAAAGAGCTGGAGCAAAAGATAGCTCAACTCGAAGCGCAATTGAAAGAGCAAAATAAATAAGAAAACAAAACTAGCAACAGGCACGGAATGATGTGACCCCAAAAAGTTAGACTTTTATTGCGTAACAGATTTTAATGTCTGTTACGCATTTTTTATGCAGCCAAGAGGTTGAGTCTGTATTGCACTGGACTCATCCATCCTAGTTTTTCTTTGATTCGTTGTTCAT
>JAFUKJ010000110.1 GCA_017467805.1 Lachnospiraceae bacterium | reverse complement strand
ATGTAACATCTCCCACACTATGCGCCCAAAATAATGTGCTATTTCCAGCTCCCCATTCGAACACAGTCATTCGCTGATTTAGTCGTGGTCGTAAAATGTCAATAATTGTGCGCCCCCACCATGGATTAACTTCTTTCCGTTCATCATAAAAGAAGTCTTGAACTTCTTCGTCCAACAACCAACTCCCCCACACTCCAGTTTGAACTAAATAGTTATTTCTACATAATTTTTTCATTAATCTTTTCGAAATAATATTTATATCAAGGTTGTTTTCGATTACCCTTTTACAAATTCTAAAGCCTTCATTAGAATTTGCTCTAAAGTTAAATGCAATCAATAAAGTGTACGATAACTCATGACATTTAATCTCTTTTTGTTTTGCCAAACCATCAAAATATCTTTTTTCATGCATTAAGCATGCTTTATATTTTCTCAAGCACGGGATACTAATCACATCAGGTAAAATACAATTAGCATATTCGTCATAAAACCATTCCTGATTCAACTCTTCCATTCCTTCTATTATATCTTTAACCTTAGCTGAATCCATTAATAACTGGTCGCCTCCCACTCGAATCACATAATCCGCATTTTCGCCAGTAACAATATTCAAAAAACGTACATTCACATCTTTTTCATCCGACCATATAACTTCCACGCCTTTTTGTTCGAGTATTTTTACTAAATTATAATTTTCATCACAACTATAAATTCCAGCTATAATTCTATCAATACCACTCTCTTTAATTTTCAGTATTGTGTGTTCTACAACAAGCAATTCTCCAACCTTTTCTAACAACCACTCATTGTATCTCATATCACACTGTAGATACGCTATATTCATTTGTGCCTCCAATTGCTTTCTTCTTTTAATTCAATTTACGATTCCTATAAGCTCTCGCACTCCTAATCCTCCCATCTCTAGCAAGAAATTGTTCTTCTCTTGTACGATACGCTCAATATCAATTACATTTTTATCAATCTCTATTTCAACCATATCCTTTGTATTGAAATGTGTATTAAATAATGTCAATATTCCTTTCCGCTTTTCATATACAATAATATCATTCCCATTTTCCTGCACAAAAGAATATTCTCCCTCTAATTCCCGTATATTCTTTGCAATATACACATCTTTTTCTCTCCCACTAATAGGTAATAACATCTTCTCATCACCAACACATATTATTCCTATGTAAGAAAGTTTATTTCGTATATTTGCTCTATGAGCAATATAAGTTTTTTCTATTTGCCCATTTTTTATATTCCATTTCACAATTTCTCCTTGTTTCCTTGGAGAAAGCCAAACATGATTTTTCTCACGGCAAATTCCTGAATACCCTTGTTTTTCATCTCCTAACTTATGTACAATCGTGTTTAGTGAAGCACAATCAACCTCTAAAATTGCATTTGCATTGCAAAACGGCACATATAACTTATCTTCATACAAAATATTCTGTTTTCTAAAATAAGCATCTTGATGTTCAAAAATCAAACCCTGAACTTTGTTTTTCCAGTCAGTTATATACACTATTTCTCGAGTAACCGTATTAAGTCTAATAATTGCAGGAACATTTACTCCCATAATAAACAAATAATCTTTATATAATTTGGTTCCGAGAAATAATATTTTTTCATTTCCTACTATACTTTTGTCTATTTCAATTTGATAAAACTGCCTTGTATCAATATCGAATTCCATGATTGCCTTTTCACGAAAAGGTATCAGAAAGATTTTCCGCCCAACTAACTGCATCGACCCAAATGCTCTGCCAGTGCTATATAAGCCCTCTGAAGGTACATCAAAGTACTCTTTTTTCTTGGTTTCCAAATTAATTGAACCTAGGCATTTAAAATTGGATGTACAAAACCATATTTTATCCTCTATAACCACCGCATCTTCAAGTTCCACCTTACATTCTTGTGAAATATCCTCTTCACATTTTCCCAAATTCTGCACCATCACAGGCTTCCCCGTCTGCTGATACACCTGTACCACGCTACTGTGGTCTCCATAGTATGCATCACTCAGCACCACAGCTCTATCCATATCTGCAGAGTCATCATAGATTCCCCATCCTTCTGCTACATACTGCTGTACCAATTTGTCATATTCTGCCCACAGCCATGGTCGCATAGCCGATACTGTACTTTTTATCAAAGGATGTGGACGCCAGAGCAATGCTACTTCATCCTTGTTTTCCTTAAAGATGTTGAACACCCACTTCATCTTTTCCAGCATCTTCTCATTATGTTCCAAAAGTGCTGCAATACTCGTATTATAGAAAATAATCTTCTTCCAGCTTCCGTCAGGCTTTTCAATAATCTCCAGCCATTCCGCAGGTATTTCCAAGTCCTCTTTCCTGGTGTTCTTTACCTTGTCAAACTTCGGAGAGCCAAGCCCTAAGAACTTCTGATTCAATGCCTGCTTGTCCAAATGCCCGCCCCCGAGGCCATGCACCTTTGCCGCTTTATAGTATTCATTGACATAGATTTGCTTCATTTTCTCAGACTGCACAATCACTTTGTCGGCATTGGCAACACCTGGCAAAAAGCAGAAGTGCTTCATTCCATCTATTGCAGTCTGGTCTGTTGGCTCAATTTCCTGTAGCACAAAATAAGGCACATAAACAAGCTCTTCTGTTGCTGCCTTAAGATTACGTGAGTAGAACCTTGGATGCACACTTGTAACTGTATTCCAATCATCATACGGATTATGAATATAGATGACATCTGGCTTTCTTTCTTCGAATTTATAAGTCTGCCAGTCAATGACCTCAATATTTTTAGGATACTCCAATCCCTCATAATGCATCTGTCCAAAGCTTCTATCAGGCTTAAGGTCATAATATGGAATTGGTACACAGTAAGCATCCACATTCGGGTCTTCCTTAGCTGCCAGATAAATGCTTTCCAGCGAATCCCACATTGATGCTTTGTACGGGAAAAAAGCAATCTCTTTTCGGAGAGTAATATCATTTTTGATACTATTCTCTACTTTAAGCAACTGCTTCTCCAGATTCTTATAAATTCTATTTTCATTTACATTGGTATCATTTAAGCTTTCATGTGTCTGAAAGACTACCTGACAGTATTCTTCCAGATAAGATATGGTAATAAAGCCTTCTCCTTCAAAGGCTTCGATGGCATTGCCTATACTGATGGCACACTCCTGGCAATCTGCCAGTATACTCTGTGCGATATGATTCTGTCTCTTCTCTACATTCCCTTTTACCTCTGTATGAGCTTCATGCAAAGTCTTTACTAACTCCAGTATCTCCTGCTTCTGTACTTTTCTCATTCTACCAACCATGCCTTTCCGTATTTTGCAAACTTTGGGCCGCAGGCACAAATTTGTATGCGTAAACGCGTTTACGCATTGTTCCCCTGATTATCTTATGAAAACACATTATGTCTACTATAATTTTAGCACACTTTTGTTAGAATAGCTATAGAATTATCAGACTTTTTGTGCAAAAAAAGGATATAAGATTTCTCTTATATCCTTTTCTCCCACTCCTCAATCACACATTCGTGTTCTCGTGTGTCTTTATTATAATTTACACCTACAAGCAATATATTCCCCTCATATTCTTGAAGGCTTTTTACATACTGCTTATTCTTTATCTGCGCTATCGCACCTTCTGCACTCTTATCCCATTTTAGTTCAACCACGATAGCTGGTTTATCAGCAAACTTCTTTCGTGGAAGATATACCATATCCGCAAAGCCTTTTTCAGTTGGAAGCTCACGATAAATGGTATAGAAGTTTCTTGCTGCATACAGTGCCAAAGATATAGTATAGCTTAACGCATTCTCATCATTATACTGAATGTGAGATGTTTCAAAATGTGCCTGCTCGATACCAAGTGATACCTGACTTGGTCTGTTCTCCCAGATAGCCTGCAAGGTATCTGCCGAGTTCTTCAATGCCTTAGATACCTCACCCCAGTCAGACACTGACACACAGTTAATAAACTCTTGTCGCACCTCATTGTTCGGTATATATGCCTGTTTCAGCTCCAAATCATATGCCAGATAACCTAAGTGAATTAGCAAGGTGTATACATCATCCTTTACCGCAAGGCTGGTCATATCATTAACAAAGCTTCCCGTATTCACACGCACTCGATTCCCTGCTATCATGCTGATGACATCATCCTTCAAGCCCTCAAAGTTCATATCGATATATACTCTAAGTGCTTCAAAGGTCTCTGTCTGATTCCAGTAATTATTATAATTCTGAAACTGCATGCAACAAACAACAGAGCGAGGATTATAGATGGCTCCAACTCCATCAAAGTAATAGCCGTCGTACCACTCTTTTACATCTTCAATATTCATACCGTATCTATTACACAAGTCTTCTACTTCCGACTGTGTAAAACCCACAAACTCTGCAACTGTACCTGCTTCCAACATCGAATACTCATTAAACATATTTAAAGCCGAGTGCGTACCATACTTCTTAATCGGTAGAATACCTGTCATATAGGCAAGTGCTACATATTCCTTATCCTTTAACATATCTCGCATGAAGTCCAGATACTTCTCCTGTGCTTCCTTATCATTCTTATACTCTCGAAAGATACAGTCCCATTCATCTATGATAAACACAAATGACCGATGAGTATTTCTATATACATCCTGCATCGTTCGAATTATATCATTTGTATCAAAATATCTAAAATTCGGATACTCATCCAGCAAATCCCAAACCACTGATTTTTTTAAAAGTTCCAGCATCTCCTGCATACTAGAAGTCCGACTCAAAAACTCCTGCATATTCAAAAACACAACATCATACTGGTTCAGATGTTTTTCAAAGCTGTCCATCTGTGCAATCTTTAGCCCCTGGAATAATTCCTTCGAATCGCATCCCTTACTATAATAAGCTGTCAGCATATTAGCAGCCATAGATTTACCAAATCTACGTGGTCTGCTGATGCAAATATTTTGCTCCAATGTATTAATCTTACGATTAGTAACATTGATTAACATTGATTTATCTACATATATTTCTGAATTTATCGCTTTTTCAAACTTACCTTTTCCTGGATTCAGATAAATTCCCATGCATATGCCTCCCCGATTGTCTTCTCTAACTTTATTTTTAGTATAACACATTTCCTTGCGTTTGCATCACTCTTTTATCTTCCACTCTATTATATATCAAAAAGGATACTCTACCTTCTGATAAAGTATCCTCTCATTTCTATTTCGCTATTTCTATCACTCTGCTCCGATAAGGCGTCACCTTAGTGCTTTCCTTATCCTTACTACTCTTTAGCCAACTGTCTCTCTCAGTAGTATACATCGCCTTGAACATATCAATATCTTCCAAGGTAGTTATCTTAATATTCTTATTACTTCCCAAGGAAAAATGTAAATCTGCCCCCAGCTCCAGCATGAGCGTATTGGTATACACCGCATTGGTAATTCCTCTATTCAATGCTTCCTTATGCGCCCACAATACTTTACCATACTGATATGCCTGTGGTGTCTGCACACGCATAATATCATTTCTGTCAATGCCCTCCGAACCATTTTCTCCATTATCGGTGCGCATAATCGTTTCCTGACAACGCACAGCCGATAGACCTGAACCATATTCCTTTGCTTTCTCTATACAGTCTGTTATAATTTCCTCTGTAATCATCGGTCTGACCGCATCATGAATAATGATGATATCATCCTCTACACATACCTCTTCCAATGCCAAAAGTGCCTTTCTTGCTGAAGACTGTCCATTATCGCCGCCTTCGATTACCCAGCGAAGCTTTGTTATTCCAGCCGCCTTGGCATAGCCTTTCAACACATCCTGCCAGCCTTCGATGCAAGACACAATAATCGCATCCACATCAGGATGTCTCTGAAATGCCTCCAATGTATAGATAATAATTGGTTTGTCATATATACTGATAAACTGCTTCGGAACAGACTGCTCTGTTCTGCTTCCTGTTCCTCCCGCCAAAATCAAAGCTATGTTCATTCTATTTCACCTCTTCCAAACACTGAGTTTGTCTCAATATTTGTTTCGGCTTTTCCCCCTCTTTTCTTTAGTCATCCTCCTGATGTAGATTAAATAATGCCTTAAACATCTCCACATCCTCTACCGTATTTATCTTCAAATTCGTATCTGAACCTTTCGATAAGGTCACATCTCTTCCAAGGCGCGAAATCATATTATTTGTATCATTTTCATTACGAATCCCCTGTTCCAAAGCCTCCTGATGCGCCTTCCACAAATCCTCCAGTCGATAGGTCTGTGGTGTCTGAATACGCCTAAACGCATATCTGGAAATGATTCTATTACCCGTGATACCATCATTCGTCATCATGACATTATCCATGGAAATAACAGCCGCTACCCCCATTCCCTTTCTTTTACAGGTATAGATGCTGTCTGAAATTATCTCATCAGTTACCATGGGTCTGATGGCATCATGCAAAATAACAATATCCTCTTTCTCGCATTCTTCCATCAATCTATCTATCGCAAGCTTTGAGCTTTCCTGTCCGCTTCTTCCACCTGGAATTACCCACTGAAGCTTCGTAATATCAAACTGCTTCGCATACGCAGTTACCATATTTTCCCATCCTGGAAGACATGCCACCATAATCGCATCTATCTCTGGATGCTTCTGAAACTTTTCCAATGTATACACTATAATCGGTCTGTTGTACACATTCACAAACTGCTTCGGAATATCCATTTGAAAGTTCGGGTCAGCTCCTGCCGCCAGCAATACTGCAATATTCATCCTCTTCTACCTCAACATCTCTGTATTCTGTGTTGCCTTCGCCAGTATTCGCATACTGTTTGCTGCCGAATCGATATCCTCATGGCTAAGGCTCTTATCAATCAAGCCTAGCAGCAATATATTAAATGGCTTTGTATAATCCGAAACATATGGATTCGACACAAAGTCAGGTATCATTTCCAAAATATCCTGCTGCACTTCATAGAACATGTCATAAGGTATTTCATCATAACGCAGGAAAATCATCTTCACTGTGGTAAGATAATAAGTACAAAGCATCTCATACTTTAACGAGTTCGCAAACGCACTCTTTAGCATTCCTCTCTTCTGATATTCCTCCCAAAGCAACCTGTTTACCTTTATGATATCCCTATTTTGCTCACGATTCCTTACTCTCGATACAGATTCAGGATTCATATAATAGTGATACAAACGCTCCTCCACGATACCAATTTTAGAAGCATAGCAATTCAAAAGTCCCATCCAAAAAATATCTTCGAAAATCAAATTCTCTGGGAAAATAATTTGATGTCTTAGCAAAAAATCACGTCTGTACAGCTTCGTTACCACATAAGTCCCTAACAGATTAGAGGCTATCATTCTTCCCCTATCCTCAGGATTATCTATCAGTATCAGCCTGTCTGGTCTGCCGTTTTGCTTCTCTTCCTGCGTCTGCAAAAGCTTATATTCATGGTCCTTTACCCAATCACAATGAACCACGTCACATACCCCTGCATCTGCAACATAAAGCATCTTCTCATACATATCAGGCTCCAGCCAGTCATCTGCATCCACAAAAGCCACGAATTCACATTTAGCACTCTTGATGCCAATATTTCTACAGGTTCCCTGTCTCCTATTCTTACTGTTGTATATAATTCGAATCTGGAATGGGTACCTTGTCTGCCATGCAATAAGCCTGTCCATCGTCGAGTCAGTCGAACCATCATCCACTAACACAATCTGGAAAGCATCCATTCCTAAGGTCTGCCCCTCTATAGACTTCAAGCATCTGTCAATATATGCTTCCACATTGTAACAAGGTATTATAATCGTGATTCTTGCATCCATGCCATTTCCCCCATTTCCCTTAACTATTCACAATTCGATTTCTCTCAGCCAGACAATGCTCGTATTTTTCTTTAAAACCAGTCGCCATGTCTTCTTCTCCATATTCACGATACATGTCTATTATGTTCTCATAACAATGCAGCTTACTTTCTCCCAAACCGTCAAAATCAGGGAGCGTTGTAGTCGTTACATACTTGAGCAAAGCCTTCATCTTCTGTCCACCAGCATAAAGAATTCCTGCATGTGTATACACATATCTTGCCGACTTATACTGTCCCTCATACTTCTCCAGCAATTCCATAGCATCTGCCAGTCTGTTCTGTCTGACATACGCCATTGATAGCGACACTATCATCATTTCTACATATGCCCTGTCCATTGGCGGATTCAGTCGCAATACTGTCTCATATGCCTCCACTGCTTCATCTATACGATTCATGATGTACAAGGACTGTCCCATCTGAAAATACAAATATGGGTCATCTCCGCCTTTTCCGACATTACTCTTTATAAGCGCAATATTTCTTTCCTGCTTCTTTTGCATTTCCTCAGGAGTCAGTGCATAACCGTGATGAACTACCTCCATCGGCAGCATAAATTTCGTGCTTTGTCTCTCTATATTCTTATCCTTAGCCACCAATTGCTCATGTATCGGTGACTCAAAGCGATAAAAGCTTCTATGGTAGAAACGCAGTACATTTTCTGAGCCATACTCTTTTTCGCCTGCCGCATTATATACAAGGTTATTCATTCGAATAACACCTATCCCCTTAGAAAAGTTTTTCATCAGCGACTTTATCCACGGCACATCTGCATTATTTACATACTCATCACAATCTAATGCCAATATCCAGCTGTTCGATGCACAGGATGCACAATAATTTCTTGCAGCGCTAAAGTCATTAATCCATTCAAAATCAACTACCTTATCTGCATATTGCTCTGCTATTTCTTTTGTTCTATCCGTCGAACCTGTGTCTGCCACAACAATTTCAAAGCCATATGGCTGCAACCGCTTCAAGCATTCTTCTATATATCTTTCTTCATTTTTTGCAATCATGCAAACCGATATTGGTACCTTTGACATGTTCTTCCCCTCTTTTAACTATTTACAACTCGTTCCTTTTCTCTTAAACAAGCCTCATATTTCCCCTTAAAAATATGTGCCATTTCCAGATTTCCCATCTTTGTATATAATTCTATAATGTGCTGATAACAGCGCTCCAATTCTTCTCCTAATGTACTTACATCCTTTGCCATGGTTGCTTTCACGTAGAAAAGCAATGCCTTGATTGGTTGTTTTGCATCATACAAAACATTAGCATATGTATACATATATTTTGCCGTTTTACAGCCAAACGAGTATTTCTCCATTACTTCCAAAGCGATATTTTCACGACCTAACATAACGTATGCTTTTGCCAATGACATTACCAACATTTGCACATACAATCTCTCAATAGAAGGACTCATTGACAGCGCCTTTTCAAACAAATCTATCGCGCACTCATATTTTTCCAGTATCAACTCCGACTGCCCTGCCTGGAAATAAATGTATGGGTCGTCTACACCTGCTTCTATTTGTTTATATAACATTCTTAGATTTCTTTCCTGTTTTGCCTGCATCTCTTCAGGTGTCAATGCATATCCATGATGCACTATTTCAGCAGGTATCAGAAAGCATTGCATCGTTTCTTCCCGCTTTTGTTCATCTATTATCGTTACCTGTTCATGAATTGCAGCCACAAACTTGTAATAATTTCTATTATACAAGCGTGTCACATCATCCACGCCATATCCCATTTTCCCATCCTTACGCACCGCCAGATTCTTCAAACGTATAACACCTGTATATCTCGGAAATTTCTGCATTAGTATTCTTAATACCTTCACATCAATGCTATTCACATACTCATCACAATCTAATGCCAGTATCCAATTATTAGACGCATGCTCCGCGCAAAAATTTCTCGCCGCGCTAAAATCGTCTATCCATTCAAAGTCAAGAACCTTATCGGCATATTTTGAAGCTATTTCCTTTGTTCTATCTGTCGAGCCAGTGTCGGTTACAATGATTTCGAAACCATATGGCTGCAACCTCTTTAAACACTCTTCTATATACTTTTCTTCATTTTTTGCAATAATACATACTGAAATTTGCACTCTAGACATATTTTCACCTTTTCTGCAAAACAATTTATGTAATCTACTCTATAATTGTAAAATATATTTTATATCTTTTCCATATTATTCAGACAATTAACATAATTAAGTTTACCATAACTAATATGATTTAGAACAAAGAATGTGCTTTGCGCATAAAAAGTCCGCTCTCCCAAGCGGACTTTCTAACAACTTTATTAACCTTGTAATAATGTTAATACACCCTGGTTAGACTGATTTGCCTGTGCAAGCATAGACTGACCTGCCTGCTGAAGAATACTAGCATTTGCATTCTTAACCATCTCCTCAGCCATATCTGTATCACGAATTGCTGATTCTGCTGCTGTCGTATTCTCTACGATATTATCAAGATTCTTCACCGTGTGATCTAATCGGTTCTGTACCGCACCAAGTGCAGAACGCTGTCTTGAAATCTGAATCAGCGCATTATCTACTACATCAATTGCGTCCGTAGCATTTTCGCCCGTTTCATCTACGATACCAATGTTATAGCTTGCAAGCTTATCTACTCCAAGACCTGCAGCTGTAAGGGTATCAATTGTAGCAGTAATCTTATTCTTTCTATCACTCTGCGCGCCTACATGCAGATTAAAGGTCAAGCCCTCTGCAATCTGCTGAGAAGACTGTGTGATATACTTGCCAATTGTTACTGCTCCTGTTATACCTGCGTAGCCCTTTGCAGATGTAGAAGCAAATACCATATCTGTTGCACTGGCATTTGCGCTCTTATAAAGACCGCCTTTATAATTTCCATTCTCATCAAAATAATTGTTTAAGGCAATTCCAGATACTTCCTGACCATCCACATTATAGAGCTTCTGAAGGCTTGTATCTATTTCTACATAGTCATTATTCCATTCAAAAGCCTTATTATTAGTGACGTCATCCATTACTCTTTTACTTGTACCTTTAGGTCCATCTATCGTATCCACCAAACGATACTGTTCTTTAATGGTATTATCGTCATTCAGATATTTTGTCATTTCTGTTCCTATGTCTAAATGAGTAATGGTACCATTGGCAGTATTATAGATGTACAAATCCTGCTTAGCTTTTACGATTGATGTAGACCCATCTACTGTCAAATCATCACCCTTTTTAACATCAGAATCCAACTCGCAGTTGATAAAAGCTACATATTTATCTTTGTCAAAGGCTGCATTGCCCTTGTTCGGAGCCGTGTCATCATCTATCATAAATTCGGTCATATCACTGCCTGTTGTAAGCTTTGTCGCTCCAAGCGAAACATCAGGACCTTTATCAATAATCTCAGCATCTACTACATATACATTATTTGTTCCTATATAGTTCATGCGATATTCTGTCGGCTTATCTGGCGCCATTGCATCCTTCTGCGACTGTGTCAACAGATTCTCTGTATAAGTTACAGAATAATTTGTGATATAAACCGTGGTAGTTGCACCCTCCTGGTCTCCTTTTAGCAGAAATGTTTCATTGAATTTTGTTGTTTCTGCGATTCTGTCAATTTCTGAAACAAGCTGGTCAAGCTCATCCTGAATATACTGGCGGTCTGTGCTGGAATTTGTTCCATTCGCCGCCTGTACGCATAACTCATTCATTCTCTGAATCATATCCTGTACCTCAGCCAGCGCTCCTTCCGCTGTCTGTACACAGGAAATACCATCCTCTGCATTTGCTGCTGCCTGTGTGAGTCCGCGTACCTGTTTTCTCATCTTCTCTGAGATTGCAAGTCCTGCCGCGTCATCAGCAGCTCTGTTAATACGGTATCCACTAGATAGCTTCTCTGTCGAGCCTGCTACCACATTTGTCGTAAGACCAAGCATTCTGTTGGCGTTCATCGCCTGCAAATTGTGCTGTACTACCATTTTCTGTCTCTCCCCTTATACTATAAACCTGTACAACGCCAGACACCTGTGTGGTGCCAGGCGTTGTATGTTGTTTCTATAATTACTGTAATAAACTAAGTACTCCCTGGTTAGACTGGTTAGCCTGTGCGAGCATAGACTGACCTGCCTGCTGCAAGATGTTAGTATTAGAATACTTAACCATCTCTTCAGCCATATCTGTATCACGAATCTGTGACTCAGCTGCTGTTGTATTCTCTACGATATTATCGAGATTCTTGATTGTATGATCCAAACGGTTCTGAACAGCACCGAGTGCAGCTCTCTGTCTGGAAACAGTCTGTAACGCATCTGCAACAACATCAATTGCATCTGTTGCATTATCACCTGTTGCATCAACAATACCAATATTAAAGCTTGCAAGCTTATCAATACCAAGACCTGCAGATGTTAATGTATCAAGCTCTACAGCAATCTTATTTGCTCTGTCAGAGTCAGCACCAGCCTGAAGATTTACAGTAAGTGCTGATGTAATTCTTGTAGACGACTGTGTAATATAATCATCAATGATTGCAGGCTCAAAGTTATTTGAAATACCACCTGTACCTGTTGGGAATGCTTTAGCCGCCGCATCTGCACTTGCAAATACCTCATCAATCGCTCTTGCCTGTGATGTCGTATATAAGCCGCCCTTATAATTTCCATTTTCATCAAAATACTTGTTGAGCGCCACACCTGATACCAACTGACCATCTGCATCATAGAGCTGTTTCATGGAAACATCCTTCTCTAATGTGGAATCCGTCCACGCCTTAACGTTAGTTCCCATCTGCTCTTTCACATGTTCGCCTAAACCATCTGCACCGTCCAATACATCTACCAAACGATACTGTGACTTCATGGTATTATCACCATTTAAGTACTCTGTCATCTCAGTATCCTCTAAGATATGTGTAATGGTTCCGTTTGCTGTATTATAAATATACAATTCTCTTGCAGACTTAATAACAGATGTCGAACCATCAATTGTCAAGTCGGCATTTGTACCTGTTGCCTCTACATCAGAATTTAATTCCACATTTACGAATGCTACATAATCCTCTGTATTCAGTTTGGCTTCTGCCTTATTAACTGATGTCGATGCAGTTGTCATATATGGTGTGATATCCTCATCCTGCTGGATTTTATATGCAGCATGAGCAATATTAGAACCTGTATCATATACTTCTTTATCAACAATATATACATTATTTGTACCTGTATAATTTACATTATACTTTGGTGCACTTGTACTGTTTGCAATATCATTACTTACCATATTTGCAGTATATGTAAGAGAATAGTTTGTCATATAAACCGTTCTCATCTCTGCTGTTTCATCACCCTTTAAGAGGTATGTTTCATTAAACTTTGTTGTCTCAGCAACTCGATCAACCTCACTTACTAACTGGTCAATCTCATCCTGAATATACATACGGTCTGTTTCAGAGTTTGTTCCATTGGCAGCCTGTACCAAAAGCTCATTCATTCTCTGTAACATATCCTGAACCTCAGCCAGCGCTCCTTCTGCTGTCTGTACACAGGAAATACCATCCTCTGCGTTCTCTGATGCCTGTGCAAGACCTCTAATCTGCTTTCTCATCTTCTCAGAGATTGCAAGTCCTGCTGCATCGTCTGCTGCTCTGTTAATACGATAACCGCTGGAAAGCTTCTCAGTAGAACCAGTAGCTTCCTTTGTAGTGATACCTAACATTCTGTTGGCGTTCATCGCCTGTAGATTGTGCTGTACGACCATAATCTTATACTCCCTTTCCTTCTGTTTCTCGTTTTTAGTTTGTTCCCCTTATTTTATATATTGTTAACGTAATTTGGTTTACGATATTTATATCGGATGAAGTTATCTGAAAATTTATAGATTTACATATATTTTTTAAATAAAATATTAACAATAAAAATTTCACACAAAAAGGCTGTGCCGCATACGCGACACAGCCTGTGTACTGTAATCCCAAATTACTGTAACAGAGAAAGGATTCCCTGGTTAGCCTGGTTAGCCTGTGCAAGCATTGACTGACCAGCCTGCTGTAATACGTTGTTATTAGAATAAGCAACCATTTCTTCAGCCATATCTGTATCACGAATTGCAGATTCAGCTGCTGTTGTATTCTCAACAATATTGTCTAAGTTCTTAATTGTATGGTCTAATCTGTTCTGAACAGCACCAAGTGAAGAACGCTGTGTAGATACCTTCTGGATAGCTGCTGCAATAATATCAATTGCATCGGTTGCATTATCACCACTATCATCTACGATACCAACCGCTGTACTTCTAAGCTTAGAAACACCAAGACCTGCTGCTGACATAGAGTCAATGTTTGCAGTAATCTTATTTGTTCTGTCAGAGTCAGCGCCTACATGAAGTGTAAAGCTTAATGTAGCTGATACCTCTTCTGTATTCTTAGATACATAATCATAAATATCATCACTACCTGTTTTAATCTCACTATCAACAGTTGCATTATCATTTGTAAATAAGCCACCTAAGTACTCACCGTTCTCATTAAAGTACTTATCCAATGCAACGCCTGATACCAGTGCACCATCCTTATCATAGAGCTTATAGGTTTCAACAGCCCCCTTGAAATCTGGGTCACCTAATGTACCCGCTGACTTACCATGTGCCGTTGTCTTTGCCAATGTACCAGCTACATCCTTAAGCATTCTATAGCCTGCCTTCATGGTATAATTGCCAGCTGTATCCATATCAATATATGGAGACAAATCCTCATTTGCCTTTATATGGATAATTTCAGTCGTCTCTGTATCAAATATATATGCATCATTTGTTGTATCAACAAGATTACCTGTTGTCTTATTAATTGTAACAGAATCCTTATCAATTTCTGTATTCTTAAACGCAACATAATCATCATTAATATCAAAGCCTGAATATACAGAGCTTGTTGAAACTGTACCGCCATCTAAATACTTTGTTACATCGCTACCCTTTGAAACAACATCTGCTGATACAGGGCTACTTGAGTTAGAGCCTTCCACATCAGCTACCTTTACAAAGTAAACATTATCCGTTCCATCATAATTTACCAATACTGGATTCTGATCTCTATTTGTTACTTTCGATGTCAACGTATGATCAAGCGCATCATCTGTAAGATAATTAATTGTATACTCATATGTAACAGTTCCCTCTGGATCACCCTCTAATAAGTAAATCTCATTGAACTTTGTTGTCTGAGATACACGGTCAACCTCGCTGATTAACTGGTCAATCTCATCCTGAATATACTGACGGTCTGTCACAGAGTTTGTACCGTTAGCAGCCTGTACTACTAATTCGTTCATTCTCTGAAGCATATCCTGTACTTCTGCAAGAGCACCTTCTGCAGTCTGTACACAAGAGATACCATCCTCAGCATTTGCAGATGCCTGATCAAGACCTCTAATCTGCTTTATCATCTTCTCATAGATAGAAAGACCTGCTGCATCATCCGCAGCTCTGTTAATACGATATCCGCTGGAAAGCTTCTCTGTATTGCTAGAGATTGCTCCCTGTGTGATACCAAGCATTCTGTTGGCGTTCATCGCCTGAAGATTGTGTTGTACTACCATACTTCTTGTCCTCCTCATTCCTGCCTACGGTGTCTTCCGTCAGGCGTCATATTAATTATTTCATACCCCTTAATTGGTACATTATGTAAAAAGATTATTTTAAGACTTTATGTCAGTCCTTTTACGGTATATAT